>JBFMBH010000045.1 GCA_040755095.1 Thermodesulfobacteriota bacterium | reverse complement strand
AGCGGCTGCAGGGTCCTGGCCAGGGGACGGAAGAACACGCCGATGAGCGCGCCGGCCACGATGCCGGCGAACACGGCTCTGGGCGACAACAGCGCCTCCCCCAGGGCACCGCTCCAGCCCGGCTGGGCCGGCGCTGCCTGGGTTGGGCGCCGCCGGCGACCCAGGAGCAGCAGCACCACCCCGGCGGTGGCGACGCCGGCCACCCACCATGTCTGCTGCCCCTCTCCGGGCTCCCGAACGGCGGGGCTGACCGCCGGCGGGGGCTCCGGCTGGGTGGGGTCGCGGTAGCGGCGCATCACCGCGTCGGGGGTGATGACCTCCGGGCGGTTGAGATCGAGAAAGGTGTTGACATAGTGGAGCAGGCTCCAGCGACTGGGCGGCACAGCCACCGCGATGTGGTCGTTGACCTCCTGGATGGCGACGATCTCGAGGGGAATCTTGAGGTGGGGGTTGCGCCTGAGGCGGGACTTGATCTCGATCTCGTCGTAGTAGAAGGCGAAGACCTTGCCCGCCACGACCTCTTCCCAGCACACATCGGCGCTGTCCCGGGTGACGATGCGGGCTGCCGGGAAGTCAGCCTGGGCATAGCCCACGTACGAGGTGCCGTCGGGCGCCGCGATCTCCACCCCTGGCCGGCCAAGGCCCTGGCGCCCGGTGATGCCGTCGCCCAGCTGCGCCAGGCGGAGGCGGTTGACCACCACCGTCGGGTGCACCAGGAGGTACGGCCGGCTCATGAGCACCTCCTGCGACCGGCTCGTGGTCTTGCTCAGCACGCAGATGCCCAGGTCAGCCTGCTCCTCCCGGATGCGGCTCACCACCTGCTCGTAGCTTTCGGCGGCCCGGTCCAGCACCAGGCCCACCCCCAAGTCCGTGGCCAGGGCGCGGGCCAGATCCACCTCGTGCCCTTCCATCTCCCCCTGGGGACCCCGGCAGTAGTAGTAGGGCAGGTCCTCGGCCGGCATGGCCACCCGCAGCACGCCCCGGTCCTTGATCGCCTGGATCTCCGGCGCACAAGGCGCGGTGGTGCCGGCCTGGGCCAGACCCGGCCCCGCGAGGACGAGCAGCGCCAGGGCCGCGAGGACGGCCAGAAGCTGGGCGGTCATCCGGGCCCCTGGCCGGCGCGTCCGTCCCCCTGGGGCGGCTGAAAGCTGCAGAGCCTTCACGATCCCTTGCCGTGGCTTACGGTTGCCGTTGCCACGCCAGCAGCGTGATATCATCGAACTGGTCGCCCTTCTGAAACTCCATCACAGCGGATTGGATCGTCTCGCACAGGGCTGCCGGGTCCCGGGAGCCCTGGGCCTCGATGAGCTGCATGAGCGCAGCCTCGCCGAACAGGCCGCCCCCCGGGGCGTGGGCCTCGGTGACCCCGTCGGTGTAGATCAGACAGACCTCACCCGGCGCCAGGGTGAAGGTGCCGGTGTTGAAGGCAAGGCCCGGGAAGGGGCCCACCACCATGTCCTTGAGGGTGGGCACCGTTCGCAGCCCGCCATCCACCCTCAGCACCAGGGGCTCGGTGTGGCCGCCGTTGGCGTAGATGCACTCGCCGGTTGGCGGGTCGTAATAGGCGATGAACAGGGTGACAAACATGCCCTCCTCGTTGTGGGCGGCCAGAAGGTCGTTGCAGGCGGCCATCGCCGCCGCCGGATCCGGACGCTCCGGACAAGTGACCCGCAGCGCCGAGCAGGTGATGGCCATGAACAGGGCTGCCGGCACCCCCTTGCCGGAAACATCCCCGACCACCAGGGCGTAGCGGCCGTCGGGAAGAGGGAAGAGGTCATAGAAGTCGCCGCCCACCTCCTTGGCGGACTTGTAGAAGGCGTGGGGCCGAAACGCCGCCAGGGCCGGCATCTCCCGGGGCAGCATCGCCAGCTGGATGTCATGGCCGGCCTGCAGCTCGCCTTCGATACGGGCCTGCTGGGCGCGGCTTTCCGCCAGCTCGCTGCGGATGCGCTCCCGTTCCGCCAGGCCGGCCGTCATCTGGTTGAAGCTGTGGGCGAGAAAGCCCAATTCGTCCCGGGTGGGGATGGAAGCCCGGTAGTCATAATCACCGCCGGCAACCCGGGCCGCGCCTTCCGCCAGGGTGAGAATCGGCCGGGAGAGGAACTGGCAGATGAGGATGATGACCACCGCCAGGACCGTGAGGGCGGTGGCAGCGCCCAGAGCAAAGAACAGGGTGAGGCGCCTGGCCGGGCCATCCACCGCCGCCTGGTTGATGCGGAAGGCCACCGTCCACCCGGCGCTGGCGATGGGGGAGAACGCCAGGTAGGCATCGTCCTGGGCAATCAGGCTGGCCTTGCCGCTGGCGAGCCAGCCCTCGAAGGCGCGGCCGAAGGGGCCATCCTGGATACGCTTCTGGAGGATGAAGGACTCGTCGGGATGGGCGATGTAGCGGCCGCTCTTGTCGACCACGAAGGCCTCCAGAGACTGTTCCCGGCCCGCGGTGCGCAGCTGCGCAAGGACATGGGCCGGGAAGACATCCAGGGCGACGACGCCGGTGAAGAGGCCGTCCTGGCGCAGGGGAAAGCCCAGGGTGACGATCATCTCGCCGGTGTCGCCATCCCGGTAGGGCTCGGAAAAGCTGCGGCCACCTTCCGCCCTGGTCTCCTGGTACCAGGTCCGCTGCCGGTGGTCGTAGCCGGGCTCCGGCGTCCAGGCCGGGTCGATGTACACCCCACTCTCCAGGCCAACGAAGGGGACCTTGGTCTCGAACCGCTGGCCGAAGGCGGTGAGGCTCGCGGCCACGGCCGCCGGCGACGCCGTCCCCTTCTCCTCCAGGAGCAGGGCCAGGGCATTGACCAGCGCGGCCTCCTGCCGCAGCCAGGCGTCCACGGATTCGGCGCCCCGGGTCAGGTGGCCGATGACGCTGGCCGCCACCTGCTCCTTCACCATCTGCCGGGCGGTGGTGTACAAGGTGTAGCCCAGCACCAGCAGCACCGCCGCCGCCGAGCCCAGAATCGGCACCAGCATCCGGGTGCGGATCTTCCCGTTGAAGCGTGGCTCCGGCTCAGTCATGGTCGAGACCTCATGGGAAAGACGAACCGCAGAATGTCCTGCGCAAGGAATGGCGAAGAATGAAGGCAACGGTCATGCACGTTAGCCAAGCGCTTGGAGGGCTGTCAAGGCCCAGACGCCGCCACTTGGATATTCGATCGTCGCCATTGCCTTCCTGGGCGGGCCGATCCGTGCTAGACTCGGTCCATGACACCGTCCTTGCCGGTTGCCGCCTTCCCGGCAGGGGCATTGGGGGACGCTGCTCAGGGACGGGCGGCCACGATCAGGACGGTGGCGGCCGTCCGGATCCCGCCGGAGCGGGAGGTCCACAGAGATGGGCCGGCACGGCATCAACAACGATGGGCTGAGGCCCGGGAGGAGCGACCATGCAGATGTCCAGGCTGAGCAAGCTTTGCACGGCAACACTTGTCTTGATGGCTGCACTTGTGCTGTGGGGCGCGGTGCCGGCAGCGTATGCCCACGGCTCCCACGCCGCGGTGGAGGGCGGGCTGTGGCCCCTCGATGATCAGGACAAGCTCATCGTCCATGTCACCCCCCAACGGGTTGTCGCCATGCGGCCCCTGAACCTGCAGATCGTGCCCGCCGAGGGCGCCAATGGTCTGAACGGCACCCTGGCGGCAACGGAGCTGGCCATCCGGCAGGCCGCTCGCACCGGCCCCTGGTTCTTCATGATCGCCGAGCAGACCTTCACCGGCTCGGTGGTGGTGGAGGGGGTGGAGAGCACCGGCACCTTTGTCATGTTCGTCTACGCGGTGGGCCCCCTCAATCCAGCCCTGCCCCTGGATGATCCGCACCAGGGAGGCACCAGCTTCCAGGGGGTCTGGCGGATCGTGGCCGGCTCCGGCACCGGGGACTTGACCACCGTGCACGGCAGCGGCCAGGTCGTGTGGGACGGCGTGAACATGCCGATGTACACGGGCACGGTCGGCTTCTAGACGATCATCCTTTTGGGAGTGGCCGCCCACGGACCGGGCGGCCACACCCGTCCCCACTCCTTCCGCTTGCGGCCATCCCGGCGGCGCTCCTCAGGGCGCGTCCCCTGCCGCTCCCGCGGCCTCCACCTCCCAGCCGCCGCCCAGGGCCATGTACAGGGCCACCATCGCCTGGTGGACGCTGGCTTTTGTCTGGACCAGGGTCAGCTCGACATTGAGCAGGCTCCGTTGGGCGTCCAGCACGTCGATGAAGCTGGTGTAGCCGTTCAGGTAGCGCAGCCGGGCGATCCGGAAGGTCTCCTGCAGCACCGCCAGCTGCCGCTCCTGGGCCGCCACCTGCTCCAGGGCCCGCCGGTACGAGACCAGGGCGTCGTACACCTCCTTGAAGGCGACCATCACCACCTTCTCGTAGCGGAACCGGGCCTGCTGCTCCCGGGCCGCCGCCGCCTCGATCCGGCGGCTGTCCCGCCAGCCGGTGAAAAGTGGAGCCGCAACCGAAGCGCCGCCCTTGATGAGGGTGGTGGGCCAGTCGAAGACCAGGAAATCGTTGGTCACCTCGCCGATCATGCCGGTCAGGGAGAACTGGGGGAAGGCGGCGGCCATCGCCTGGCCGATGCGGGCGTTGGCCGCCACCAGCTCCTGCTCCGCCTGCAGGATGTCCGGCCGCCGCCGGAGGAGCTCGGACGGCAGCAGCGAGGGCAGCTCCGGCGTCCGCAGCTCGTCGAAGGCCACGCCCCGGGCGATCCGGGCCGGGTTGTGCCCCACCAGGACACTGAGCTGATGCTCGGTGAGGGCGATGCTCTGCTCCAGCTGCGGGATCAGGGTCCGGGCCGAGGCCAGCTCCACCGCGCTCTGATGGAGGTCGAGCTCCGAGGTGATGCCGCCCTCAAAGCGGATCCGGGCCAGCCGATAAGCCTCCTCCCGGGAGGCCAGGGCGGCCCGGGCGATGGCCAGGCGCTTGTCCAGCCCGGCCAGCTCGATGGAGGACGTGGCCACCTGGCCTGCCACGGACAGCATCAAGGCCCGCCGGGCCTCGGCCCGAGCCGCGAGATCGGCCCGGGCCGCCTCCTCGGCCCGGGCAATCCGGCCCCACAGATCCAGCTCATAGGACAGGTTGAGGGTGGCCGAGTACTCGCTGGAGTATGGATTGTCGGGCATGGGCGGGTCACCGGCCTGCAGGCCCTTGGTGCGGCTGGCGCCCATGCCAGCCGCGAGCTGGGGGAAGAGGTCGCTCCGGGCCACGCCCACCAGGGCCCGGTACTCGTCCAGGCTGGCCATGGCCACCTGGAGGTCGCGGTTGTGCTGCAAGGCGGCGGCAACCAGGTCGCTCAGCGCCGGATCGGCAAAGCCCTCCCACCAGCGGGGATTGACGATGGCGGCCGCCTCCCCGGAGCCAAGCTCCCAGCTGGGCGGCACCTCCACCGCCGGCTTCTGGTATTGGGGGCCGAGGGAGCAGGCAGCAAGAAGCGTGGCGGCCAGCCCCAGCCAGGCCGAATGCCGGGTCCGGGCATCGTTGTTATCGGGCATCGCCGTCACCTCCTGCCTCCACGGCCGGCTCCGGGCCAGCGACATCAGGCCGGCCACCGGCGCCGGGCCGTCCCCGCCGTCCCCGAGGATCCCACTCGTTGAGGCTTTGCACCAGGTAATAGAAGAGGGGCACGAAGAAGATGGCCAGGAAGGTGGCCGCCAGCATGCCCCCCATGACGCCGATGCCGATGGAATGCCGGCTGGCGGCCCCGGCCCCCTGGCTGGTCACCAGGGGGATGACCCCGAGGATGAAGGCCAGGGAGGTCATGAGGATCGGCCGGAAGCGGAGGCGCGCCGCCTCGGTGGCCGCCTCCCGGGGGGAGAGCCCCTCGGCCCGTTTCATGACCGCAAACTCCACGATGAGGATGGCGTTCTTGGCGGACAGCCCAATGAGGGTCACCAGCCCGATCTTGAAGTAGATGTCGTTCTCCATCCCGGTGGCATACGCCGCGGCCAGGGCGCCCAGGACGCCGAAGGGCACCGCCAGAAGCACCGAGAAGGGCAGGGTCCAGCGCTCATACTGGGCGGCCAGGATCAAAAAGACCATGAGGATGCCCAGGAGGAAGACCACGGCCGCCTGGTTGCCGGCCTTTTGCTGCTGGTAGGCCTCACCGCTCCAGGTAAAGGTCATGTCCGGCGGCAGGCTGGTGGCCGCCACCTCCTCCATGGCCGTCAGGGCCTGGCCGGAGCTGAAGCCGGGCCGGGCGCTGCCGCTGATGGTCGCCGACGGGAAGCCGTTGAAGCGGGTCACCAGCTCCGGCCCCGAGGTGTGGGAGACCCGGATGAGGGAGCCCAATGGCACCTGCTGCCCGGAGGTGGAGCGGACAAAGAGCTTGCCCAGGTCGTCCGGCTCGGACCGGTATCGGGGATCGGCCTGGAGCTGCACCTTGAAGATGCGGCCATACTTGTTGAAGTCGTTGACATAGTAAGAGCCGACCAGGGTCTGGATGGTCTGGAAGATGTCTGCGAGCGGCACCCCCATGACCTTGGCCTGATCCCGATCCACCTCCACGAAGAGCTGCGGCACGTTGGCCTTGAAGGTGGTGGACAGTCCCTGCAGCTCCGGCCGCTGGCCGGCGCCGCCGATCACCGAAAAGACCGCGGCCGCCAGCCGGTTGACGTCTCCCTCTCCCTTGCTCTGGAGATTGAATTCGAAGCCGCCCATGGTGCCAAGGCCCGGGATGGAGGGCGGGTTGAAGGGAAAGACCATCGCCTCCCTGATCTGCATGAACTGGCCGAAGAGGGCCATAAGCACGCCGTTGGCGTGCAGGTCCGGGGTTTGCCGCTCCTTCCAGTCCTTGAAGGTGATGAAGAAGGCGGCGGTGCTGGTCTTGGGCCCGTTGCTCAGAAGGTCGTAGCCGACAAAGGACACCACGTTGGTCACGGCGGGATGGCTGAGGACCATCTTCTCCACCCGCTCGGTGACCTCGGCGGTCCGGCGGATGGTCGCCGCATCCGGGAGGATGGCCACGGCCATGACGTAGCCCTGGTCCTCAGACGGGACAAAGCTTTCCGGCACCCGGTTGAACAGCTCGTAGGTGGCAAAGAGCAGCCCGGCGAAGACCAGCAGGAAGACCGCCCCCCGCCGGATGGCAAAGGCGGTGGTGGCGGCGTAGCCGGCGGTCAGGTGCTCGAAGGCGACGTTGAACCAGCGGAACAGGAAGAAGCGCCGGCCGTGTCCGGGCCTGAGCAGAAGAGCGGCCAGGACCGGGCTCAGGGTGAGGGCGGTGATGCCGGAGAAGACCACCGAGACGGCGATGGTGATCGCGAACTGCTTGTAAAGCTGGCCGGACATGCCGCCGATGAAGGCCACCGGCACAAACACCGCGCACAGCACCAGGACGATGGCCACCACCGGCCCGGTGACCTCCTCCATGGCCTTGATGGTGGCCTCCCTGGGCGACAGGCCCTCCACGGCCATGAGCCGCTCCACGTTCTCCACCACCACGATGGCGTCGTCCACCACGATGCCGATGGCGAGCACCATGCCAAAGAGGGTCAAGGTATTGATGGAATAGCCCAGAAGATACATGCCGGCAAAGGTGCCGATCAGCGACACCGGCACCGCCAGGGTGGGGATCAGGGTGGCCCGCCAGGTTTGCAGGAAGACAAAGACCACCAGAAACACCAGCACCACCGCCTCGATGAGGGTCTCGATGACCTCCTCGATGGAGACCTCCACATAGGTGGTGGTGTCATAGGGGATGGAGTAGGCGATGCCGGCCGGAAACGACTTGGCCAGGGTCGCCATGCTGGACTTGACCGCCTTGGCCAGGTTGAGGGCATTGGCGCCGGGCTGCAGATTGACGGCGATGAGGGTGGTGGCCGCCCCGTTCAGCCGGCCCTTGAATTCGTAGTCCGAGGCCCCCAGCTCCACGCCGGCCACGTCCTTGAGGCGGACGATGGATCCGTCCGGGTTGGCCCGGACGATGATATTCTCGAACTCGGAGGGCTCGGAGAGCCGCCCCCGGGTGGTAACCGGGATGGTCAGCTCCTGCTGGGCGCCGGTGGGCTCCTGGCCGATCCGGCCGGTGGCGTACATGGAATTCTGCTCCTGGATCGCCCAGGCGATGTCCCCGGTGGTGATGCCCAGCTGGGCCATGCGGTCGGGCTTGATCCAGATGCGCATGGCGTAGTCCCGGGCGCCCATGATCTGGGCACCGCCCACGCCGGGCAGCCGCTTCAGGGTGTCCATGACATTGAGGGCTGCGTAGTTGCTGATGAAGACGTCATCGTAGCGGCCGTCCGGGGACTGCAGGGCGATGATGAGCAGGATGCTGCCCGACTTCTTGTCCACCGTGACGCCCAGGCGGCGCACCTCCTGGGGCAGGGCCGGCTCGGCCAGGGAGACCCGGTTCTTGACGTTCAAGGCTGCCCGGTCCAGATCGGTGCCGATGTCGAAGGTGACGGTGATCACCGCCATGCCGTTCGAAGAGCTGTTCGAGGACATGTAGAGCATGTTCTCGAGGCCGTTGATCTGCTGCTCCAGGGGCGCGGCCACGCTCTTGGCGACCACATCGGCGGCGGCCCCGGGATAGATGGCGGTGACTGTGACCGTGGGCGGGGTGATCTCCGGAAACTGGGCCACCGGCAGGGTGTTGATGGCAGCGAGGCCGGCGAGCAGGATGACGGCGATGAAGACCGTGGTGAAGATGGGCCGGTCGATGAAGAAGCGGGAGAACATGGGCTACCTCCCTGCGGCAGGTGGGGGACCCTGGCTGGCAGCTGCCTCGCCCATCATCGTTGCCTTCACCGGCATGCCGTTCTGGATCTTGACCGCGCCGTCCACCACCACGGTCTCGCCGGGCTTGAGCCCGGCGGTGATGAGCCAGTCCTGTCCGACCCATTCGCCGACCTCGACATTGCGCATCTCCGCCAGGGAAGACTCGGCCACCACGAAGACGAACTTGCCGTTCTGGCCCTGCAGCACCGCCCGCTGGGGCACCAGGATGGCATTGGGCCGCTTCGCGCCATGCAGGTGGACCCGGAGATAGAGCCCGGGGAGCATCTCACCTGTGGGATTGGCGACCTTGGCCCGTACCCCCAGGGTGCCGGTCTCCCGGTTGAAGAAGGGGTTGGAGAAGTTGAGGCGGCCCCGGTGGGGATAGACACTGCCGTCGGCGAACTTGAGCTCCACGTCGAAGTTGCCACCCTCGGGGAAGACAATGGTCTTGTTCTGGGCCTCGCCGGTGAAGCGGATCATCTCGGTTTCCGAGATGTTGAAGTTGACGAACATGGGGTCGAGCTGGGAGACGGTGGTGAGCACCCCGCCGGGGCCGGGCGAGACCAGGGCGCCCTCGTTCTTCTGGGTCCGGCCGGTGATGCCGGCAATGGGGGCGCGGATGGTGGTGTAGCCGAGGTTGATCTCCGCCTCCTTGACCCGGGCCTGGGCGCCGCGCACCGCCGCCGCCGCCGTGGTCTCCGCTGCCAGCGCATCGTCGAGATCCTTCTGGCTCACCGCCTTTTCGGCCACCAGCGGCCGGAGGCGGGCGACGATCCGGCGGGCGTTGTCCAGCACCGCCTGCTGCTGGGCCAGTTGGGCCCGGGTATTCTCCAGGGCGGTTTCAAAGGGCGTCGTCTCCAGCCGGAACAGCACCGCCCCCGCCTCGACCTTGTTGCCCTCCACAAACTCGATCTTCTCCAGCACCCCCTCCACCCGGGTGCGGACCTCGATGACCCGGGAGGCCTCGGTCTGGCCCAGGTAGTCCAGAACCAGCGGCACGTCCCGGGGCACGATCCTGAGCGCCGTCACCTCGGCAGGAGGCATCTGCATGGCGCCGCCACCACCCGGGGGCTCCTTTTTCTTGCAAGCCGCGACGAGAAGCAGGAAGACCAGGCAGAAGACGACTCCGGGGATGCGGGACGTCCGGATCGATTCAGGGGGGGCGGAGCTGGCGTCTCGGCGCATCGTGGCCTCCTGGGGGTGTCGGTCAGAGCCAAAGGGTCTCGTCAAGGAGCTGTTTGAGGACAGGTAGGCTTCGCGTCCAGCCTCTATTCTTCACCAAGGGCTTCCAGATCGGCGAGATCTTTTTTTCTGCCCGTGGCCTTTTTGTTGCAGATGAACTGATTCCGGCCAATGTAGAAGACAGGGACATCGCCATATTTGCCCTGGGCGCGACTGGAACAGGCCTCTTCCCAGGAGATGCCCGTGAGAGATGTGACGATATCCACCCGAACAGGTGGCACACCAAGTTGAACAACCATGTTCTCTTTCTGGAACTCCTCGGCCGTTAAGCCAACAGACCCAAAGCCAAATTCGTTCAGAGCCGCCATGATCCGTGTGGCATTCCGGGGAGAAACGTGGACAAAGATGTCCATATCTCCCGTGTAACGAGGAGCACCATGAAATGCCAAGGCGTAGCCGCCCACCAGCATGAACTCAACTTGATGCTTGTTGAATAACGCGAGCAGATCTCTGAAGTCTGGTTGAACTTCCATGATATTGCCTTCTTAAATAGTCCACTGTTGCCACTCTCTCTTCGGGAGTTCTGCTCAGCCAGTAAGCCAAATCTCTCTTTATGGAGGAGTGATCCGTTAAACTTGCCGTTCTCACAATTTTCTTGATCACGGCCTTGCTCCCTGCTGTGTCCCGGATAGTTGTGGTGCCGCAACTGGCACAGAAGTTCTCAGACTGACCAACCTCTGCAAGAGTGCCTCCCTTCCCCTCACTCATCATGCCCCCCTTCGCGCCGCGACTCCAGCCCCGCCCTGGCCTCCATCAGAGCCTTGTGCAGTTTGGCTTGCAGCACCTGGCCGTACGTTGAAACAACATGCCGTCCATGCGTTCGCGCAGGGTGCGCACGGACCTGCGGCCTTCGGCGGCCATCCTGATGTAAAACTCGCGCTTGACGGCATCGTCAATCTTGATGATTTCCACAAAATGTGACCAGCAACAATGGATCGAAGGCGACCCTGCGGGTCGCACCAATCCTTATTGGTTATTGGCGATGAGCTCCGGTGAGTTGAGGCGCTAACCTTGCTTGATGGCGTCTTCGCGCACCTCGGCGGGAAGGCCTGGGTTGATGCACGCCACCGCCGTGCGCACCGCTCCAGCAGCAGCACGTCCTCGAAGCGTGCGCGCTCCGGGGTGTCGCTGTCCGGAGCGATGTCCGGGGTATAGACGTACTGATAGCCGAGCTTCTCGAACAGCTCGATGGCGAAGGTCTCGATAGCGGATTCGGTGAGTTTATCCATGTCCGCTATCCCGATTATGCGCCAGTATGTTCATGATTAATCGGAGCAGGGTCTCTTTTCGCTTTGGATCCGATTCAGCCACCAGCAAGGTCAAAGCCGCCAGGCCGGTATCGTTGATCACCGGCTCGCCCTGGGGATTCAGCAAGCGGCCATTGCGGTGCAGAAAATCGACGAACAGAAAAGCGCCGCTGCGTTTGTTGCCGTCGGTAAAGGGATGATTCTTGACCACAAAATAGAGGAGATGCGCGGCCTTACTTTCGATGGTGGGGTAAGCCGGTTCGCCAAAGACCGTCTGCTCCAGGTTACCCAACAACGCACCGAACCCATCGCCCCGTGGCAGGGCGAACAGTTCGGTGGCCTCGCCACGGGTGATCAAGGATTGCCTGAGTTTGGCAAGCGACTTCATCGCCTCCGCTTCCGTGGGCAGATGCCCTCCCGGCTGGCCGCCCGGTTCGGTCAATATGCCCTCGTCGTAGCGTTGCAGCCAGAGAAAGGTCTGGGTATAGCGGCTGACGATCTCCACCAGCCCGCTGCCTGCCTCGGCGGTGAGCGCCGGGGTTTGCGCCGCCTTGCGGATCAAGGCCAGGGCCTGTTCCAGTTCGACGGCGTTTTGCTCGAAACGGGAGCGGTTCAAGGTGTAGCCTTGGACCAGGTGCTGACGCAGAACATTCGTTGCCCAGCGCCGGAACTGCACCCCCCGCTCGGATTTGATGCGGTAGCCGACCGAAATCACCACATCCAGATCATACAGAACGACTGGCCTGTCGGAATTTGCAATTTGCATTTTTTGCAAATTGCTTTTTTCGCTTACCTCGCCCTCGTTCAGGGCGTTGCGGATATGACGTGAAATAACGGAAACATCGCGCCCAAACAACTCGACCATCTGCGCCTGCGAAAGCCACACGGTATCCCGCTCCAAGCGGACATCAATCCGGGTCTGGCCATCGGCGGTCTGATAAATTTGGATTTTGTTCTGGTCCATGGCCAAGTTACTATTGTTCGTAGTCCACGCGGACTTCGCCGCTCATGAGTTTGGGCAGCAGGGTGTCGCGGAGTTTTTCGAGAACCATGATTTGAGTCCAGCAATTCCCGGAGCCCCCAAACTTGGCTATTCCCATAGGGTCTCTTCCTCCGCCTTCTTCAGCTCCGCATCGATCTCCTCCAACGGCCGCGGCGGCGTGTACTTGTAGAAGTGGCGGTTGAAGTTGATCTCGTAGGGAGCTCGGGACGCCATCATGGCCTTTGTTTCTTCTTCGAAAGCTTTTTGGTCGGTCGGCGCGATGTCGCCTGCCTGGCCGTAGCCGGCTTGGCCGGCTCGGGCTTCCGCCGGGCGGCTGGCTTGCTCAGTTCGGCCTCGATCTCCTCTACGGTCGGCAAGGCGGACCGGAGCGTGGAGGGCAGCGTTCGAGTGAGTTCGTACTCGGCGACACCGATCGGCTTATTCATCCCGCGCAGGGCGTACTCGGCGACGACGCGGTTTCGTTCCTGACAGAGAATGAGACCGATCGACGGGCTGTCGGATGCTTGGCGGAGCCGGTCGTCAACGATGCTCAGGTAGAAATTCATCTTGCCGGCGTACTCGGGTTTGAACTCCCCGATCTTCAGGTCGATCACGATGAAACATCGCAGCTTCAGGTGGTAGAAGAGCAGATCCACGTAGAAATCTTCGTCACCCACGTCGAGGCGGACCTGACGGCCGACAAAAGCGAAGCCCTGGCCGAGTTCCAGGAGAAAGCGCTCGAGTGCGCGTAACAGATGGGTTTCCAGTTCGCGTTCGTGGAACGATTCGTCGAGCGTGAGGAAGTCGAAAATATACGGGTCCTTGAGCGCCTGCCGAGCGAGGTCGGATTGCGGCGGCGGCAGGAGCCGATCGAAGTTCGTGACCGCTTTTCCCTGCCGCCGATGGGCTTGCGATTGGATCATGGTGAGCAGGACATTGCGGCTCCAGCCGTTGGCGAGCGTCTGCCGCATGTACCAAAAGCGCTCGGCCCGGTCCTTGACTTTCTCCATCAGGACGACATGGTGCGCCCACGGAACCATCCAGAGGATCGAATCGACGCGAGGCACTGAGGACGGTATGCTTCCATGGTCGCGGGATGTTGCCGCAAACGGTGGCGTTTTTGGAGTGTCCGGCAATTGTGCCACCGGCGGTGGCACTTTTTCGACGGGCGCCAATCGGGCCACCGGCGGTGGCACCATTGGCGCGGCCGGCTGGAGGTCCGTGTACTCACGATAGAACGCGAGCATCCGCTTGATATTCCGCTCGGAACAGCCCTTCTCTTCTGGCAAGTCGTTGCGGAGTTCTCGCGACAACCGCGGGATCACGGCGGCGCCCCAGCCCTCCCGGCGCTGTCGTTCATCGATCAACCGGCCGATGTCCCAGTAGAGGCGCACCAGTTCGACGTTGGCGCTTAGGATAGCCCGAGTCTGGGCCTGCTGAACACGGTCCTTGATCTCCGCCAGGAGGACCGGAAAGCCCGTGGGAACGGCACGGATGGAGTTGTTCACTCCGTCACCTCCCGCAAGAGCCGCAGAATTTCCTCCTCCGCCTTCTTCAGATCCGCATCGATCTCTTCGAGCGGCCGCGGCGGCGTGTATTTGTAGAAGTGGCGGTTGAAGTTGATCTCGTAGCCGACCTTGTCCTTGCTCCGGTCCATCCAAGCGTCCGGCACGTGGGGGCGCACCTCGCGCTCGAAGTAGGCGTCGATGTCCTCCTTGAGCGGCACGTTTTCGAAGTCGCGCAGGTCCGGGTCCGGCTCGTAGCCCTCGTCACGCCCACCCTTGGCGACCGGCTCGGCGTCGGGATCCTTCTGCGTGAAGACGCTGCGGAAGAGCTTCTGCTCGGTCGCCTTCCAGCGCGATCGCCGGCCGTGGAGCAGGTCCTGGATACGTTCCCAGACGGCGTTCCAGTCGCGCCGCGGCTCGCGTCCAAGCGCCTCGTCGATCGCCTGCACGTCGTCGAGCAGGTGCGGGCAGGCGTCGAGGAACCGCGCCTTGTCCTCGGTCGTCATCTGGTAGCGCAGGCGCAGCGGCCGCTCGACGGTGACCCGCGTGTAGCCGAAGTCGGCGTTGTCGAAGACCTTGCAGTGTTCGCCGTCCTCGAGGCGACCGTAGAGCCGGACGATCTCGTCGATCTGGCTTGCCGTGATGTGGCGGCGCTTGTCGCCGAGACTGCGCTCTCCTCGCTCCCACCGGCGGTCCAGAAGTCGCGCGCGTCAACGAGCTGGATCTTTCCCTTGCGCCGCTTGTCTTTGCGATTCGTGACGATCCAGACGTAGGTGCCGATGCCGGTGTTGTAGAACATCTGCTCGGGCAGGGCGACGATGGCCTCGAGCCAGTCGTTCTCGATGATCCACTTGCGGATGTTGCTCTCGCCGGAGCCGGCGCCCCCGGTGAACAGCGGCGACCCGGAAAACACGATGGCCAGACGTGAACCGTGCTTGTGTTCAGCCGGTCGCACGGGTTCGAACTTGGCGATCATGTGCTGCAGGAAGAGCAACGCGCCGTCGTTGACGCGCGGCAGGCCGGCGCCGAAGCGGCCGACGAAGCCCCGCTTCTCGTGCTCGCGCTCGATCTCCTTCTGTTGCTTCTTCCAGTCCACGCCGAAAGGGGGGTTGGTCAGGAAGTAGTCGAAGGTTTCGCCCGCGAACTGGTCTTCCGTGAAGGTGTCGCCGAAACGGATGTTGTTGCCGCCTCCGTTGTGGTCGACCTGCTTCATCAGCATGTCCGAGGCGGCGGTGGCGAAGGCGCGCTTGTTGTAGTCCTGCCCGTAGACGTAGAGCCTGGCCTGCCGGTGGTGATCCCGCAGGTAGTTCTGCGCCTCGGCCAGCATGCCGCCCGTGCCGCAGGCCGGGTCGGGGAGCTTGCGCACCGTGCCGGGCGTGGCGAGGAGCTTGTCGTCCTGGATGAAGAGAATGCTCACCAGCAGCCGGATGACTTCGCGCGGCGTGAAGTGGTCGCCCGCGGTCTCGTTCGCGAGCTCGTTGAATCGGCGGATGAGGTTCTCGAAGATGAGCCCCATCTGCTCGTTCGGCACCCGGTCGGGGTGCAGGTCCACGTCGCAGAACTTCGAGACCACGAGGTAGAGGATGTTCGCCTCGCGCATCTTCTCGATCTCGTTCTCGAACTCGAAGTACTCGAAGATGCGGCGCACGTTGGCCGAGAAGCCCTTGATGTAGCTGACGAGATGTTGGGCGATGTGGTCCGGGTCGCCCTTGAGCTTCTCGAAATCGAGCGGCGAGTGGTTGTGGAAGCGCTGGCCCGAGGCCTTGTTGAGCCGCGCGTCGAGAGCCTCGCCCTTGTACTTGTCCTTGGAGCGCTCGTGCTCGGCCAGCACCTTTGCCTTGGTCGCAGCCAACACGCAGTCGAACCGGCGCAGCACCGTCATGGGCAGCATGACCCGCTCGTACTGTGGAGGCCGGTACGGGCCACGCAGTAGGTCGGCGATCTGCCAGATCAGGTTCGAGAAGTAGTTATGGTCAGGCATCGCGCTCAATCATCGGGTGGTGTCATCTCCTCGCAAGTGGGACGCTCGGGACGCCTAACATGAACATCTGCGGCTTGTCCGCAGAATGTTTTTGTTGGGCCATTTTTCCTTAAAAACCCCTTTTGACCCTCAAAACGGTGCCTTTAAGACAAAATATGGCCTATTTCTCATATATTTATTTCATTAAATCAATCAGTTGTCTTGGTCCGACCCCATGCAGGAGCTCTAAGCCAACAGCGGCCCGTTAATGGATGAACTCCATGCTTGGCTGCAGGCCCAGATTGACCAGAAAAAGGTGGAATCGAATTCCGGCCTGGGCAGTGCAATAAATTACATGCTCAATCGCTGGGACCGGCTGACCGGGTTCTTGCGTATCCCCGGCGCCCCGCTCGATAACAATACCTGCGAAAGGGCGCTGAAAAAAGCCATACTGCACCGGAAAAATTCACTGTTTTTCAAATCGTTGAACGGGGCCGCCATAGGTGACATGTTCACGAGTTTCATCTGCACCTGCGAACTATCAGGCGTCAATTCGCTTGATTACCTGACTGCGATCCAGGATTATTCCGCCCAGGCACAGGCTACGCCCGAGGCCTTCATGCCCTGGAATTATCGGAATACAATCCTGAGCCTGCCCCAACAGGGTTAAAAAACCTTCACTTAAGCAGGGGGCTTTGCAACAAATGGCCGCCTGCTTTTTTTCCTTGGAACAACCTGCATCCAGCAAAGCCACCCCAGAAAAAATTTTTGGGGTGGCTACATTTTTTTTGCGCCTTATACACGCTTGCCGGAAGGACACATTTCACTAAATGACGCCTAGCATCAGAAGCATAGTTGCTATTACTTTCTTATTGAACCTGAGGAGTGGATCTTCGATAAAGATTGACTTGCCATATCCTGGGTTTCTTGGTGCAAAATATACCGTTTTCCCATAACCAGGTGCTCTATCTGTAATATAAATTGAGGTTCCGTATCCAGGGTTACTACTATGAATATAAAGACGTAAGTCTGCTGATGAAGGGCCATCCTTGGGTTGCTTGAGAACGATGTCAGCCAGACTAGGGTTGTCCGTGATATAGAAGGTTGTTCCGTAGCCAGGAGCACGCTCCGTAACATAAATAGTTTCCCCATAGCCTAATGCCGTATCGGAGATATAAACACTTTTATTTGACTCACGCTGGTTTTCTACCACTGAAACCGAAATCTCACTCCCAGCATAAGCATATGTAGATGCCAATAGGGTCATAAATAATACAAAAGTTTTCATCATATTTTCCCAAGGTTTTTTTTGAACAAATTCAGCATGAGTGAGACCCGTTTTTATACATAACATTGCTAATCAGCCGCGCGGCTTTTTGCCTCGGCTGAATTTGCCTTGTTGGGTGTATTTATTATGACAAATCATTTGACAGCTGTATCAGGCTCTTAGGAAGATCTTCTAAAGAAAGAAATTCAATCTTTTGATATAATGGCTGCGAGAGGTGGCGCTGAAAATATTTTCTTTCTTCGTTTGACTCTCTGCCTGCGATTACAACACCTCTTACTGCCACAACCTCGTTTGGATTTAGTTTCATCCCTTCCAAAACCGCTATTGGGTGCTTTTCATACTCAAATAGCCAGTCGCGAACCTGACCGTATGCGTGTGTTAGCTTAGCCGTTGGATGCCCACTTTTTGTAAATAATGGTATCGGCCTCTCCAATTCTATTAGCAAAAGTTCATTTCTAGAGTTAATAATTGCAAAGTCTGTCTCAAATTTACCCAGAATATTCGGTTTCGTAAAAATTTTTTTTGCATGAAAACAAGCCAACAAAACAGGATGTTTTTCTAAATACAGTTGGAATGGTTTTTCTTCTTTTTCACTTTCTATTAACTTATAAAATTTGTTTGCTATAGATTCCAGTTCTAAATGAGCATACCTTCTCATATAAGATATACCACTAAATTTGGTTTGATTGTTCGAGATAAGCAAACCATGCAGGCTTTCTTTTATATATTTTGTATAATGATTAGATTGTCCGCATTTACACTGAAACTTCTCGGCTTCATTGATATCATATTGCCAAATATAACCATTCTTTTCTATGTCTGGATTTTTATCAATTCCAGTATAAGCCTTAAAAGAACCACCACAATTATTGCAAACGATTTCAATCATAACTGTTTTTGAGGCTCCTGGATCAGATTCTATAGCTTTTATTGTTTCAGAGGTTAGAGGCGGAGCAGGACGGTATCCAAAAACAACTTTTCCTATGACTGAATCTTTGCCGCAATATTTCAGTATTATTTCGTATTCACCGGGCTGGGGGATTAATAAATCTGGATGATTAAAGTATACTATTGACCACCCAAATCCTTCGGGGAAAAACCCCCTATTATCATTACCTCTAAGTTTCCCGATTTTAGCTGGCTTTGCGAGCTCGGATTGTGGCAACTTTAAAGCACCAAAATATATTTCTTTGTCTGATTTTAAATATATTTTAGCATCATTACCTTCCATCATTTCATTTGCTTTTTCATTGACTAAAAAGACCCAAGTAAAATTACTGCCAGAGATCGGGTATAAAAAGTAGGTTTTAAATTTTGCCAACTTAAATATACTTATCGGGCCGAATGGATAGGCTGTGCCATCTTCTTGGATATGTTCAGATAAACCTAAACAGATCATTAAATTTTCTGCATTTTGTTTCATATACGTTTTACAGCCTTTAGGGTTGAGATTAGAACCCAACATGTATTAGACGGCCGGCTATCTTTCGCGCCAGAGTGTCTGTCCGATTATCTGCCATCAAATCGGCAGGTTACGTTCGTGGTGCCCGAGGGATCCCAAGAAAAATCTTGTAAAATCAGTTGGTTGCGCCGAAGGTTCCGCCCGGGCTATGATCCATCCGCCTATCACGTACTGCCGCCAGTCGTCAAAAAGATCGCAATAACAGCTCTACAGGTGAAAAACATCGGCTCCACCTCGCATCGGTGTGCCCGAGAGGCATTGCCTCGTTTCCACGGACATCCAAGCTGGCCCGTCAGTCCTGCAGGATCTTCCTGGCATAGGCCAACAGGAACATGGGCATGAGAATGGTGCCCAGGAGGGCCTCCGAGCACAGGAGCACCTTGGGCCACAGGCCATCGAGATCCGGCGCATTGCCAAAGCCCAGCGTGGTGAAGGCGATGACCGAGTAGTACATCCCCCAGCCGATGCTGGCCCCGTAGTCGTGCAGGGCATGGAGGCGGAAGTGGCCGGCAAAGCCCAGGCCCCACAGCCCGATGATGGCGAAGACCGTGACCAGGGGCCGCTTCCATTTCAGGCCATAGCCGAACATCAGGTCCTTCAGCAGCCATTCCAGGACCTCGCTCGCCCGGTTCTGATGGAGCACGTGCCGCCGGCAGACCATCTCCAGGTACTGGTATTCATCGGCGGCCAAGAAATAGCCGTGGGCCTTCAGGAGGGCACGGATCTGGGAGTTGACCTCCGCGGCCCGCAGCCAGACCGGAAAGAGATCGACGATGTACCAGTCGTCTCCCTCGTGGCGCTTTTCCCGGCGCACCGCCTTCCTGGCTCTGGCCTCCAGGTGCTCGCCCGGGCAACCGAAGCGGGTGAGATGATTGACCCGCATGGCCGCCAGCGCGGCCTTGGCCAGGAAGGCGCCATCGAAGGTGGCGGCGTAGGCGATGGTGGTGTCGAAGGAGGCGTGACGGAGCCGGGCCTGATCGAAGCGGGCCATGGTGCAGTCGGCCTGGTCGAAGAGCGCCCGATCGCAGCGGGCCCGGTGGAAGGCGGCGAAATGGCACTCCGCACCCAGAAACGAGGCCTGCTCGCAGACGGCATCCTCGAAATGGGTCTCGAAGCACCGCGCCCCAGCGAGACGCGCGCCGGTGAGATCCGCGCCCTCGAAATGGGCGTTCTCCAGAAAGGCACCGTCCAGGGCAACGGCATGGAGGTCGGCGCCGCGCAGGTCACAGGGCTCCCGGATCTCGTAGCGGGCGGCCTCGATGCCCGTCACCGCCGGGAGGCCGAAGCGCGTCAGCTCGGCGAGCAGGCCGAGAAAGCGGGGCTGGCCTTGCTGTTCCCAGAAGGCCCGCCGCTCGGTGCGCCAGACAGGAAGGCTGCGGTCAGCCGGACTGGCCGGCTGACCCAGGGCCTCGATCTCCTGGAGCCGCCGCCGCAGGAGGTCATGGAAGGTCCGGCAGCCCTCGACCTCCACGGGCTGGCCGCTGTCCGGGTCGAGCAGCGGCTGCTGCCAGCGCTGGCGCAGCTTGTGGAGATCTTCAGGCCGGTAGTGCACTCGTCATCCTCGGCATGGCTGGTCAGGATACCGGGCGGTCCATGATGAAGATGTTGCGATTGCGCTCTCCTGTCCGCTGGTAGTCGAAGCGATCCACCCCGTTCAGGACCAGATAGATCCCCAACCCGCCGATGGGACGCTCCAGGAGCGATTTCTGCAGCTCCTCCTCATCCGGCAGCTCCCGGGTGCGCGGATCGAAGGGACGACCAACGTCTTCCAGGACCACGGTGAGGGCGGTGGGCGACAGCTCGGCGGCGATATCGACGTTGCCGGTCAGGCCCGCCTCCTCGTACCCGTGCAGGATGATATTGGTGGCGATCTCGTCCACCGCCAGGCGAAGACCGTAGGCCGCCTTCGGATCCAGACCGGCCGCCTCAGCAGCAGCCTTGACGTAACGGCCGATCTCCTCCAGGGCGCTCAAGTTGGCCGGCAGAGAAAGAGGCTCCATGCGCGTGCGTCCCCCGTGGGTCAGGCTCGGGCGTGGCCGGGATGCTCAGTCCCCGCTGTAGGTGTCCTCAATGTAGACGCTGTGATGGAAGCCGCTCATCTCCAGGGTGCCCCGCACCGGTCCCTGGCTGCCGATGACGTAGATATCGCCGGCCGCCCCCATCTTCTGCTTGGCAAAGATCAGCACCCGCAGCCCGGCGCTGGCCATGAACTCCAGCCTCTCCATGAACAGGACCATCCTGGCGGGCTTTTCCGCCGCGGCCTTTTCGATCACCTCTTTGAACTGGTTGGCGGTGCTGGCGTCAAGGGCGCCGGCCAGGGTGATCTTGGCCACATTGCCTGCCATTGCCAATTGCACGTCGAGGGGCATGAGCGTCTCCTTCCTGGATGTCGTGTGGGGTCAGGGGGGTGCCAGGCTCTGGCGGTCAGCGCGCCACCAGAATGGCTACCCCATAGGCTTGCACCAGGAACTGGCCCTGGTCGGCCAGCCTGGGCTCGGTGCCTGGGGCAAAGATGTCTTCCGGCGATGGCATGCCGGTGTTGACCGCCACGTGCCAGCTGGTGCCCGGCGGTGGCGCCGGCAGCTCGAAGGACCGCAGCTCCCAGTGGCTGTTCATGGCCACGTAGATGGACTCGTCCGCCACGGTGCCGCGCCGGGCATGGCGGCCGCACAGGAGAAAGGCCAGTGCCCGGCTGTGACCGGACCAGTCCACGTTCCAGGCCTCGGTTCCATGCCAGGTGATGTCAGCCCAGCCACTGCCTGCATAATCCCGGTTGGTGAGATGGTACCGGCTGCGCAGCACGGGATGCGCCTTGCGGAAGGCAATCATGAGCCGGGCAAAGCGCAGGAGGTCGGCATGCTTTGTGGCCAGGCCCCAGTCCAGCCAGTTGAGCTCGTTGTCGTGGCAATAGGTGTTGTTGTTGCCGTGCTGGGTACGGCCCATCTCGTCGCCCATGAGCACCATGGGCACGCCGTGGCTCACCAGGAGAATGGCCCAGGCGTTACGGATGAGGCGCAGCCGCAAGGCAATGGTGCCGGGGTCGCTGGTCTCCCCCTCCCAGCCGCAGTTCCAGCTGTGGTTGTCGTTGGCGCCGTCGTTGTTGCTCTCGCCGTTGGCCTCGTTGTGCTTGCCGTTGTAGGCGAACTGGTCGTAGAGCGTGAAGCCGTCGTGGCAGGTGATGAAGTTGATGGAGGCCGTAGGTCCCCGGCCATTCCAGCCGTAGAGGTCCGGCGAGCCCTGGATCCGCTGCGCCAGGGCGCCCACCATGCCCGCATCGCCCTTCAGAAAGCGCCGCAGGTCGTCCCGGTACTTGCCGTTCCACTCCGCCCAGCGGCCAAAGGCCGGGAAAGACCCCACCTGGTACAGACCGCCGGCATCCCACGCCTCGGCGATCAGCTTGCATTTGCCCAGCACCGGATCGAAGGCCAGGGTCTCCAGAAGAGGGGGATTGGCCAAGGGGGCGCCCCAGGGGTCCCGTCCCAGGATGGCGGCAAGATCGAAGCGGAAGCCGTCGATGTGGAACTCGGCCGCCCAGTAGCGCAGGCAATCCAGAACCATGTTGCGGACAATGGGGTTGTTGCAGTTGAGGGTGTTGCCGCAGCCGGAGAAGTTGAAGTAGTACCCTTCGGGGGTCAGCATGTAGTAGGTGCTGTTGTCGATGCCCCGGAAGGAGATAGTGGGCCCCATCTCGTTGCCTTCCGCGGTGTGGTTGAAGACCACGTCCAGGATCACCTCGATGCCCGCCTGGTGCAGCTCCTTGACCAGGGTCTTGAGCTCGTCCACCTGCATGCCCAGCCGGCCGGTGGCAGCAAAGCCGGCCTTGGGGGCGAAGAAGTTGACCGTGCTGTAGCCCCAGTAGTTGTAGAGCATCTCGCCGCTGTCCGGATGGCGGCGGCTGTTCTCGAACTCGTCGAACTCGAAGATCGGCATCAGCTCGACGCAGTTGACGCCCAGCTCCTTGAGATAGGGGATCTTCCCGCGCAGGGCGGCAAAGGTGCCCGGGTGCTTCACCCCGGAGGAGGGATGGCGGGTGAAGCTCCGGACATGCAGCTCGTAGATGATGAGGTCCTCGATGGGGATCTCCAGGGGCCGGTCGTCCTCCCAGTCGAAGTCCTCGAAGACCAGTCGGCCCCGGTACGGGAAGATGCTGCTCCAGTCCGGCGGCGTGCCCCAGACATCCCGGCCGCCCACCGCCTTGGCGTACGGATCAAGCAGGATCTTCGTGGCATCGAAGCGATGACCCTGGCCAGGCGCGAACGGCCCATCCATGCGGAAGCCGTACTCCACGGTCTCGCAGTCGAGATCGAAGACCATCATGCTCCAGACATGGCCGATGCGAAACGAGCCGGGGAAGGGGATCTCTGCCAGGGGCTCGGCCGCCCCCTTCTGGAACAGGACCAGGGTGCAGGCGACGGCGTGGCTGGAGAAAACGGAGAAGTTGACGCCCCCGGGCACCAGGGTGGCGCCGAAGGGAAACGGCTTGCCGGGCCGCAGCCGGAAGCCGGCGATCTCGTGGGTGGGATAGAAATCGATCCGGCGCTCGGCCAGATCGATCGCGCCAACGGCAGGCGGGCTTCCGGGGCTCATGCCACCTCCTTGGAACGGCGGCGGTCTGGGCAATCAGCCCAGAGCCGCCAGCCCGGCCTCCACCGTCTCGGCCAGGGTGAAAAAGTTGATGAAGCCGGTCATGGACATGGTGTCCCGGATCTCCTCGGACACGCCCACCAGCACCACCCGGCCGTTCTTCGCCATGACCTGCCGGTAGAGGAGAAGCAGCATCCTGAGGCCGGCGCTGGACAGATAGCCGACCTGCCGCATGTCCACCAGCAGGCGGTTCCCGGACGCCAGGGCCGCCAGCAGCCGGGACTGCACCTCCGGGGCGGTCTTGCCATCGATATCGCCGCTCAGCTGGGCAACGACATGGTCGCCATCCACCCGGGTTTCGATCGTCATGGATTCCTCCTGTACCCTCAGAATGAGCGGCACCCAACCACGCGGCCAGCGTCTTCCCGATAGCACCCGCCAATCTCACCGCGGGTGCTGGCCGCCTGATTCTCTATTCCGGCTTTCATGTCTCCATCTGGAGTCGCTTCCGCCAGTACCCAGGTCTTCGTTTCTGGTGGGCGACCGCGATGACGCGGATGTGCTCCGCAGGCTCAATGACGTAAAGGATACTGTAAGGGAAACGAACAACCGGTGCTTGCCGTACTTCGCTCCCAACACACTGGTACGCCATAGGGTTTTCCAGGATACGCCGGGTACTCTTCTCGACTTCTTCCAGAAATGCAAGGCCGAGATCAGTTGCCCTCTCTTCTATAGTAGAGGGCAGCCTCGTGGGCTTCGGAATCCGCTTCCTCGTGGAAGGTTATCTTGCGCATAGAATGGCGGCCCGTGCCCTGCGAAAGACGTCCTCCGCCGGCACCTCTTTGGCCTTTCCCTCCCGCAGATCATTCAGTCTCCGTTCTGCCTCCTGCACCCACAGCTGCAGGTTCTCATGGTCAGACGGTGCATCCAAGCTCAAGATGATTCTTTCCGCCAGCTTCGCTCGTGCATCAAGACTCAGTTTCATGATCTCAGTTTCGAGCTGCTCCGGATTCATGGGACTTCCTCGTCTGTTCTGCAGTGCTTGCTCCTGTGGTCTCTTCCGGCCGGGAATCCGTGGTCATTACACCGGGCTGATCGTCACCTTCACCTTCAGATCATGCGTCGCCTCCGGCAGCCGGACGAAGAGAGCCTCGGCGTCGAAGTCGCTGTAGGGCTTGCCATCGATCTCCACGGCGGTGAGCCGGACGCTGCCAGAAGGCAGGATGTCCGGCGACACCCGGAGGATGTTGTCCTGGAACGCCCCGGGCTTGGGCTTGAAATAGAAGCTCATCGGCACCCTGGTGATGAGCAGGTTGGTGTAGACCGCCGCCAGGTAGCACAGCTCGGTGGAGTGGTAGCCGCTCATGGAATGGCTGCCCTTGAAGCGCTCGTTGCCCATGAGATACGGCAGGCCATTGGCCAGCACATTGAAATAGACGCCGCCGTCGTCCCGGTCCAGGAAATGGGCGTTGTAGAAGGCGGCCGCCTCCCGGGCCTCCTTGCGGTATTCCGGATCCTTGAGCGTCCCGGCCAGGATCAGGTAGGCCAGGATCGCCTGCTCCTGCTGCCACCAGGCCTTGCGGTCATGCCAGGTGAAGCGGTGGTGCTCCTCGCCCGGCTCCAGGGTCCTGGACACCACGTCGTACCAGCCGCCCCTTTGCTGGTCGCTGCCAACTTTCGGCATCAACCCGGCGATCTTGCGGGCAAAGGCCACGTAGGCGTCCTTTTCGCGCAGGCTGTTCATGCGCATCAGGTTCCAGGCGATCTTGAGGTTGTGGCCGACCACGGCATTGTCCTGCTGCCAGCCCCAAGCGCGGTCCGGGCTCCAGTCCTCGAAGAAGCGCTCCTGGACAAAGGGGCTGTGGTCGTAGTCCTGGAAACGGGCCTCGATGGTGTCGAAGGTGTATTCCAGGAAATCGGCGTAGCTCTCCCGGCCGGTGGCCAGCCAGAGGTTGATGAGGTAGGCCGGGGCGTGGTCGCCCACCGAGTTCCAGTTCTTCTTCGCCCGGTTGTTGCCCTTGTCCAGGGTCGAGGAGCGGGGATCCAGGGTGATGGGGTCGATGTGCGAGAAGTAGCCCCCCTTCTCGTTGTCCTTGTAGAACTTCTCGAACAGGTCGATGGTCTTTTCGATGTCGAAAAGGATGCGCGGATCGCCAGTGATGCGGAAGGTCTGGGTGGGACCGGCCAGGGCATAGATCTGCTCGTACATGGGGATGGAGTCGTAGTCATCCCCGAACTCCGAGGTGAGGAGCTTCAGCTCCCGGTCGCCCGCGACCTGCACCCCGTGGTACCAGTAGATGAGATCCTCGTCGACATCGTAAAAGCGCATGTGCTCCCGGAGGTATTCGGTACCCTTTTCCGCCGCCTCCAGGAAATGCTCCTCGCCGGTCACCAGATACGCCGAGGCGAAGCCGTAGACCAGGCGGGAGATGGTGTCGGTCTCCTGGAGATAGTCCCCCTTCTTGCCGCCAGCCAGGTGCAAAAAGGTGCGGTATTCGCGGTAATCGATGGGCTGCTCTGGATAGTTGAACTGCCAGCGGAGGTAGCTGTTGGCGATGCTGCGGATCTGCTTGACCCACCAGTCCGGATCCTCGTGGCGAAAGCTGCCCGGACGCTCGCCACAAAAGATGAGCGACTTGGCCTCGATGCGGTAGTCATCGCCGACCGGATAGAAGATGCAGTAGACATAGACCAGATTCCCCGGCTCCAGCAGCTCGCCAAGGCGGCCGGTGGCATCGATGTAGCCCTCATCGAGGTTCTGCATCATCCGGGCGTAGGTGGTCGGGGTCAGGTGCAGGGTGAATTCCCGGCCGTGGGCGGTCTTGAGGCCAAAGGAGCGTGCCGTGCGGTGGAAGCGGGTGACGTAGCCGGCGATGGTATCGGAGAAGGTGTGGTGGATATGGCTCATCGTGGCTCCTCGTGATGATGGTGGCGAGCAAGGTGCTGGAGGCTACCTGCCTTCGTCCCGATACCCCTGGCTCAGCTCGATGATCCGGCCGTCCGGATCCCGGATCCAGGCCGATTTCCAGCCGGGAATGAAATCGTCGAAGGCCAAAGGCCCCAGGGTCACCACCGCATCCGTCCCCATGGAGCGCAGGGTCGCCTCCACATCCGCCACCATGAAGGCCAGGTGGCGGAAGCCGGCATAGCCCGGGCCGTCGTTGGCTGGCAGGGGATCCGGCGGCTCGCCCTTGGCGTTGAACAGCTCCAGGTAGACATCCCCGGCCTTGAGAAAGACAATCCGGTCCTCGCCGAGGGGGATCAAGCGGGCGCGCTGGAAGCCGAAGTGGCGGCAGTAGAAGGCCTCGGTGGCATCCAGGTCCCGGCAGTTCAGACCAACGTGGGCAAACACGGGCAAGGCCATGCGCTGTTCTCCTTCAAGAGTCACGGGGACCGGAGGACCCCAGGAAACGGGGCTACGACCCGGTCAGAAGATCGATGATGCGGCGGGCAAAGAGGTGACAATGGCCGCCGCTGCGGCCGGTGACCAGGTCACCGTCCACCACCACGTCCTCGTTGACGTAGACGGCGCCCATGTTGCGGGCATCGCCCAGGAGGTTGTTGTGCACCACCAGACGGCGGCCGCGCACCAGCTCCGGGGCTGGCGCCACCAGCCACAGGCCGTGGCAGATGATGCCCTTCAGGACCGCTGGCATGGCAAAGGCCCGCCGCAAAAACTCCACCGCCGGCGGCAGCCTGTTCACATCCTCGGTGTAGCGCAGCCGGTCGGACACCATGCCGGAGGGCACGATGATGGCGGCATAGGAGGCCAGCTCGGCGTCGGTCATGCCCTCGAAGCTCTCCGACACCTCCAGCGGCGTATGGTGCTCGTGGCCTTTGAAGGTCAGGCGCGGCTGGCCCCACAAACGGGACATGAGGTGCACCTCGGCACCTTCCTCCGGGAAGCGAAGCTGATAATAGAAGATCTCCGGCTCGTAGAAATCGCTCTCCATGAGGATGGCGATCTTCTTTCCCTTGAGCTTCACGGGCGTCTCCTTTGGGGCCATCATCACTTGCCGGCCAGCTGATCGAGGAAGGGCTGAAAGGGCCGCGAATCGTGGAAGTTGGCCATGTAGCTGATCTTGCCGTTCTTGATCTCAAAGTAGTTCATGACCTCGGCCTCGATGGGCCGGTCCGGATGCCTGGCCGCCAGGGCCGAGATGTGGGAGACCACCGCCGCCTGGTGGCCATCCACCAGGATGTGCTTCGGCCGGTTCTGGAACTTGGCGTAGGCGGTGCCCATGCCGGCCATCATCGGCCGCAAGCTGGCCAGGCCCTCGATATGGCCGGCCAACTGCTCGTCCATGACCATGTCCTCGGCAAAGAGGTCGCACCACTTGTCCCAGGCCCCAGCATTGGCGTGCACGTAGTACTGCTCGATGATCTGTCGCGGCTCCATGTCGCTCCTCCCAACAGCCGGGCGCTAGAGGCGCGCCGAGCCCTCGTGGTAGTTGAGACCATTGACGGTGTAGACAACGATCACCGGCTTGCCGGTGGCTGGCGAGCGCTTGACCACCCAGCTCTGGTCCGCATCCAGCTTGATGCGGGCGCTGTTGGCCGCCGGTGGATTCCAGACGCTGGCGTGCCATTCGACGACCACATGCACCTCGGCCGTATCGCCGGAGATACGGGATGTTACCTCCTTGAGGTGATGCTCTTCGTCAAAGAAGATGCGGATCACCCGCTGGTACCAGCCTTCGAACTCCGCCAGCGAGGCGAGGGTGGCCTCGGGAAAGCGCATGGTGAGGCCCTCCGGCGCCAGCATCGGCAGCACCTCCACCATGGGGGCGTGCACGTCAAGCTTCTTGTACCATTCCGCGGCCATCTCCTTGATTTCCTGTTCAG
>JBFMBH010000044.1 GCA_040755095.1 Thermodesulfobacteriota bacterium | reverse complement strand
GCCAGCCACGGCGTGGCCGTGCACCCGCGCTCGGGCGACCGCACCTATCCCAAGTTCAACTTCGTGCGCTGCACCCAGTGCAAGCGCTGCACCGAGGAATGCCCCTTCGGCGCCCTGGACGACGACGAGCGAGGGACCCCGAAGCCCAACCCCACCCGCTGCCGGCGATGCGGCACCTGTATGGGGGCTTGCCCGGAGCGGATCATCTCCTTCCAGGACTACAGCATCGACATGCTGGGCTCCATGGTCAAATCCATCGACGTGCCGGACGATGACGAGGAGAACTTGCGCATCCTGGCCTTTGTCTGCGAGAACGACGCCTATCCGGCTTTGGATATGGCCGGCATGCTTCGCCACCAGATCAGCCCGCTGGTTCGGGTCATCCCGGTGCGCTGCCTGGGCTCGGTGAACATGGTCTGGATCAAGGACGCCATGTCTGCCGGCATCGACGGTGCCATTCTTCTGGGCTGCAAGTACGGCGATGACTACCAGTGCCACTTCGTCAAGGGCAGCGAGATCGCCAGCCGCCGGATGGAGAATATCGGCGAGACGCTGACCAGCCTTGGCGTCGAGTCGGATCGGGTCACCACCGCCCAGGTGGCGATCAGCGACTACAGCAAGGTGTCAGGAGTGATCCAGGAATTTGTGGACCACATCCTGTCCCTGGGCCCGAATCCCTTCAAGGGCTTCTAGGACCAGCTGCAACTGAGCAGGGACGACCGGCGGCGGAGGAGAGTCTCCGTCCGCCGGCCGCCTGAGCTCTCCCGTGCAATCAGGGGCTGCCGATCGGGAGGGCCCAGGCGGCCGGCGTCGGGAATGCCAGGCAATGGCCGCTCTTGACGCAGTAGACCGGCAGGTAACGGGGCTTGCGCCCAGGCCCTTGGATATGGTATAGCCACCCCACTGCCCGCAGGGGGGCAGTGGGGAAACGCAAGAGACCGAGGCAGAGAGAGGAAAGGAGGAGGCCACGCAAGATGGGAGACGCGACCAAGGTGCAGCCTGATCTGGAGTTCATCCGCTATCTGAAGACTGCGGGCGGGGACACCCTGAAGAAGTGTTATCAGTGTGCCACCTGCTCTGTGGTCTGCCCTTTGTCCGCGGACAAGAAGCCGTTCCCGCGCAAGGAGATGATCTGGGCGCAGTGGGGCATGAAGGAGCGGTTGATCGCCGACGCCGATGTCTTGCTGTGCCATCAGTGCGGCGACTGCACCGCTTACTGTCCTCGGGGGGCCAAACCCGGAGATGTGCTCGGGGCCATCCGCGCGTACGCATACACCCACTACGGCTTCCCCCAGGGTTTGGCCCAGCTGGTGGCTCAGCCCAAGAACCTGCCGGTCCTGATCGCCATCCCGGTGATGATCATCGGGCTGTTGTGGCTGTTGACCGGCGGCTATCACATCCCGGATGGCCCGGTGGACCTGGGCAATTTCTTTGGTCACGGCTATATCGCCGGCTTCACCCAAAGTGTGGTGGTCATTGACCTCATTTTCGTGCCGGCTTTTCTGTTTGCCCTCTATGCCGCGTTCCGAGGCGCTGCCAACATGTGGTGCGCCATGAGTACCGATCTCAAGACCAATCCCGGCTTCCGGCCGTCGGTGACCACCTTCGTGGCCGAGTTTCTGTGGCCGGCGATCTGGGAGACCATCCAGCACAAGCGGTTCAGCCAGTGCAACTACAACCGCGATCGGGTCAAGGGTCATCTGCCGCTGCTCCTGGCCTTCATAGGGCTCTTCGTGGTCACCAACTACGCCTTTGTGCGCAAGGACATCCTGGGGCTGGCCTTCCCCAGTCTTCATGGACCGCTGCCCATGTGGGACCCAATGAAGATTCTGGCCAACGTCAGCGCCGTGGCGCTCATCGCGGGCATTGCCATCATCTGGAGCCAGCGCAAGCAGATGGAAGACGAGCAGCGGACCAGGCCCACCTACTATGATTGGTTTCTGATTTGGGAAATCATGGCAGTGGGGGTCACCGGTTTGCTGGCCGAGTTCTTCCGTCTGGCGGATTGGGGCGTTCTGGCCTACAGCGCCTATTTCCTCCACTTGGTGGCCGTGTTCATGCTCTTCTTGTACATGCCCTACAGCAAATTCGCGCATATCGTTTACCGGACCGCAGCCATGGCCTTTGAGCGGTATCGGAACAGCCGTTTCGTCGTCGGCTAGGACCTCTCCGGCGTTTCATGGCGTGTGCCGGCCGCCCTCGCCTTAAGCCCCACCCGTGTGGTGGGGCTTCGTGCTTGTGGCCCTTCGTTCACGGCTGGGGCACGGGCGGCGCTGGTGGGGTGAAAAAGGGTTTGCGTTTTCTCGGGCAAGCGAGTATAGTGCCGGCTTTTGGACTCCGGCTGGCGTAGCTCAATCGGTAGAGCAGCTGATTTGTAATCAGCAGGTTGCGGGTTCGAGTCCCATCGCCAGCTCCAGCGGCGCCAACCGATGGAGGGGTTCCCGAGCGGTCAAAGGGAGCAGACTGTAAATCTGCCGGCACGGCCTTCGGAGGTTCGAATCCTCCCCCCTCCACCACCCAGCTGTACAACGCGGGAATAGCTCAATTGGTAGAGCATCAGCCTTCCAAGCTGAGGGTTGCGGGTTCGAGACCCGTTTCCCGCTCCAGATCGGAATGTTGCGGCCGCCCACGTAGCTCAGGAGGTAGAGCACTTCCTTGGTAAGGAAGAGGTCACCGGTTCGAATCCGGTCGTGGGCTCCACCACAGCCGTCCGCCGTACAGCAGGCTGTGGCAGCCCAGCGGGAAGGGGTACCAGGCGAGGCATAGTTACAGCGCTAGGATCGAGGAGAGAAGCGATGGCGAAGCAGAAGTTCGAGCGCAAGAAGCCGCACGTGAACGTGGGGACGATTGGCCACATTGACCACGGCAAGACGACGCTGACGGCGGCGATCACCAAGGTTCTGGCGAGCAAGGGGCTGGCGCAGTTCATGGCCTTTGACCAGATCGACAAGGCGCCGGAGGAGAAGGAGCGGGGCATCACCATTGCGACCGCCCACGTGGAGTATGAGACCGCCGCCCGGCACTATGCACACGTCGATTGCCCGGGCCATGCTGACTACATCAAGAACATGATCACCGGGGCAGCGCAGATGGACGGGGCGATTCTGGTGGTCGGGGCGGACGACGGCCCGATGCCGCAGACCCGCGAGCACATTTTGCTGGCGCGTCAGGTGGGGGTGCCGGCGATCGTGGTGTTCTTGAACAAGTGTGACATGGTGGATGATCCGGAGCTCATTGAGCTGGTGGACATGGAGCTGCGGGAGCTGTTGACCAAGTATGACTTTCCCGGCGATGACACGCCGATCATCCGGGGCAGCGCGTTGAAGGCCCTGGAGAGCCCCGACGATCCCGAGGCGACGAAGTGCATCTGGGAGCTGATGGAGGCGGTGGACAAGCACGTGCCGCAGCCGGTGCGTGACGTGGACAAGCCGTACCTGATGCCCATCGAGGATGTGTTTTCCATTTCCGGCCGGGGAACGGTGGTGACGGGCCGGATCGAGCGCGGGGTGGTCAAGGTGGGCGACGAGGTGGAGATTGTGGGCATCCGGCCGACGGTGAAGACGACGGTGACCGGGGTGGAGATGTTCCGCAAGATTCTGGACCAGGGCCAGGCAGGCGACAACGTCGGCGTGCTGCTGCGGGGCACGAAGCGGGACGAGGTGGAGCGGGGGCAGGTGCTGGCCAAGCCGGGGAGCATCACGCCGCACACCAAGTTCAAGGCGGAGTGCTACATCCTGGCCAAGGAGGAGGGCGGGCGGCATACGCCGTTTTTCACCGGGTATCGTCCGCAGTTTTACTTCCGGACCACGGACGTGACGGGAGTGGTGACCCTGCCGGAGGGAGTGGAGATGGTGATGCCGGGGGACAATGTATCGATCCAGGCGTCGCTCATCACGCCCATCGCCATGGAGAAGGAGCTGCGGTTTGCCATCCGTGAGGGTGGCCGTACCGTTGGCGCCGGCGTCATCAGCGAGATCATTGAATAAGCTGGGCCGCTCGGGGCCTGATTCGGAGCAACTGAAGCCATGCGCGACATCATCACCCTGGCCTGCACCACGTGCAAGTGCCGCAACTACACCACCACCAAGAACAAGCGGAACACACCGCACAAGCTGGAGCTGAAGAAGTTTTGCCGCTTCTGCAGGACCCACACCCCGCACAAAGAGACGAAATAGCTTGCGGCTAGGCCAGTAGCTCTAACGGTAGAGCACCGGACTCCAAATCCGGCCGCTGGGGGTTCGAATCCCTCCTGGCCTGCCAATCACGTAGCCCCAAGCCCCTGCGAGCTCGCGCCACACCGGGCAGGTCGCGTGGGGGCTTCTTTTTTCGCAGTCCCGGCAGGCGAGGGGGTCGCACCGGGCGAGCCTTTTTCTGTGGGTGTGATCTATGGCCAGTTCCACTGGTGACAGCGGCCGGCGCAAGGCCGGCGGCCGCGGCGACGAGGCGGGGCATAAGCCTGACGCTCCCGGGGCTGAGGAGGGGGCGGCGCTGCCCGCCATCACCCGCACCAAGGAGTTTGTGGCTGAGGTCCAGGCGGAATTCGGCAAGATCGTCTGGCCGGACAAAAAGCACACGGCCGGTACCACAATGGTGGTGATCGTCCTGGTGACGCTCATCTCCCTTTACCTGGGCGGTGTGGATCTCTTCTTGGGCTGGCTCGTGCAGCGTATTCTTGGCTGAGACTGTCGCAAGGCTTGGGGGACGTCGTATGGCGCGTCAGTGGTACATCGTGCACACCTATTCCGGTTTTGAAGAGAAGGTGCGCGCCGCCCTCTTGGACACCATCAAGAAGTCCGGCAAGGAGGAGCAGTTCGGCGAGATTCTGGTGCCGACCGAGCAGGTGGTTGAGATGGTGCGGGGCTCTCGGCGGACCTCGGCGCGCAAGTTCTTTCCCGGCTACATTGTGGTCAATATGGAGCTCAACGACGAGACTTGGCACCTCGTTCGGGGAACCCCCAAGGTTACCGGTTTTGTCGGCGACGATCGCAATCCGGAGCCGCTGCCCGAGAAGGATGCTCTGAAGATTCTGGGCCGGATGAAGGAAGGGGAGTCCAAGCCGAAGCCCAAGGTGATTTTCGAGATTGGGGATTCGGTGCGGGTGGTGGATGGCCCGTTCTCCAATTTCGAGGGGGTGGTGGACGAGGTCTTCCAGGACAAGGGGCGAGTTCGGGTGATGGTCAGCATCTTTGGCCGTTCCACCCCTGTGGAGCTGGAGTTCGTCCAGGTGTCGAAAAACTAGGACCGGCCGCGGCCGGCTTTTGACGGAGCGAGCGCAAGGAGCAATCGCCATGGCGAAGAAAATCGTGGGCTATGTCAAGCTGCAGATCACGGCCGGCAAGGCCAACCCGTCGCCGCCGGTGGGCCCTGCCCTGGGACAGCATGGCGTCAACATCATGGAGTTCTGCAAGGCCTTCAATGCCCGCACCCAGGGCCAGGGCGACATGATCATTCCGGTCCTCATTACCATCTACGCGGACCGATCCTTCACCTTCATCACCAAGACACCGCCGGCCTCAGTGCTGCTGCTGAAAGCAGTCGGCGTGCCGAAAGGCTCCAGCAATCCCAAGCGGGACCGGGTGGCGGTGATCGGCAGGGACAAGGTGGAAGAGATCGCCCGTCTCAAGATGCCGGATCTCAACGCCAAGGACCTGGAGGGGGCGATCCGCACCATCGAAGGTACGGCGCGCAGCGCTGGTATCACCGTCAGGAGCTAGAGCGGCCGTCTGGGCCGATTTGCGGTTGCGCCGTGCTGTCCCAAGCACACGGCCAGCTGTCATCACCAACCACGCCACCGGCCGCAAGGACCACGGCAACCCCCTGCTCCGGCAGGGAGGACGATTGGGAGGCTATCATGGCGCACAAGGGCAAGAACTTCAGGAAGGCCAAGGCGGAGCTGGACACCACCCGCCTGTACGGCCTGGACGAGGCGATCGGCTTGGCGCAGAAGGTCAGATTCGCCAAGTTTGACGAGTCAGTGGATGTAGCGGTGCGGCTGGGAGTGGATCCTCGCCATGCCGATCAGATGGTCCGCGGCACCGTGGTTCTGCCTCATGGCACCGGCAAGGTGGAGCGGGTGCTGGTCTTCGCCAAGGGCGACAAGGAGAAGGAGGCCTTGGAGGCAGGGGCCGACTATGCCGGTGGCGACGACCTGGTGGAGAAGATCAAAGGCGGGTGGCTGGAGTTCGATCGCACCATTGCCACACCGGACATGATGGGCACGGTCGGCAAGATCGGCCGGGTGCTTGGCCCTCGGGGGCTGATGCCCAACGCCAAGCTCGGGACGGTCACCTTCGATGTGGCGCGGGTGGTGAAGGAGATCAAGGCCGGCAAGGTGGACTTCAAGGTGGACAAGGCGGGGGTCGTCCATGTCCTGGTGGGGCGCGCGTCCTTCAGTCCAGAGCGGCTGCGGGACAACGTCATCGCCTTTATCGACAAGATCATTCAGATGAAGCCCTCGGCCAGCAAGGGGATCTACCTGCGGGGTGCCGCCTTGTCCACCACGATGGGGCCGGGGATCAAGCTTGACCCCATGGAGCTGCGGACCCTGGCCAAGAGGGTCTAGCGGCTGGCTTGGGAGGTCCCGGTTGGTACCGGGGGTGGTTGTCGAAGACGGTGGGTACACGGGTGTGTTTAATCGGCCTTGCCGACCTGCCCAGACAACTCGGACGATGCCAAAGATCAAGGTTGGGCAGGTTGTGTTGGTCTTCTGTGTGAGCTCCTGGGTTGTTGCAGGCAGGAAGAACGGTCCGGAACGCGGCCGATGAGCGCGCCCGCACAGCAAACTTCAGACGGGCAAGGAGGGTGAGGCGCTTGAATCGAGAGGATAAGGCCGATCTGGTGGCCGAGCTGCACGAGAAGTTCGTTCAGGCGCAATTTGCCGTGGTCACTGACTACCGGGGCATGCCGGTGGCGGTGATGGAGCAGTTGCGCCGGCAGTTGCGGACCGCGGGAAGTGAGTATCGGGTGGCGAAGAACACCTTGCTGCGCCGGGCCATGCAGGGCACGAGCTACGAGGCCCTGCAGGGCACCCTGGAAGGAACGACGGCCGTGGCCGTCACCAACGGCGACCCGGTGGCCACTGCCAAGGTGGTGACCGACTTCAGCAAGGACAACCCGGCCTTCGTGGTGCGGGCGGGTGGCCTGGGTGGCAAGCTTTTGACCATCGAGGACGTCAAGGCCCTGGCCGCCCTCCCCGGGCGGGAGATCCTCCTGGCTATGCTGTTGGGGGCGATGCGGGCTGTGCCCTCGGGACTGGTCGGGGTGTTGGCCGGGGTACCGCGTCAGTTCCTGAATGTTCTGACCGCCATCAAGGACCAGAAAGAGCAGGCTGCCAACTGAGACGGCAGCAACCAACCTAGGAGGAAAGATTCCATGTCGATCACCAAGGAAGACGTTGTCAGCTTTATCGCCAACATGACGGTGCTGGAGCTCTCGCAGCTGGTCAAGGAGCTGGAGGAGAAGTTCGGAGTCACCGCGGCGGCGCCCATGGCCATGCCAATGATGGGCTTGCCGGGCGCGGGCGCAGCCGAGGCGGCGGCACCGGTGGAGGAGAAGACCGAGTTCGATGTGATCCTGACCGCGGCTGGTGACAAGAAGATTAACGTCATCAAGGAGATCCGCGCCATCACCAGCCTGGGTCTGAAGGAGGCCAAGGACCTCGTGGAGGGTGCCCCCCAGACCGTGAAGGAAGGGATTTCCAAGGCTGAAGCCGAGGACATCAAGAAAAAGATCGAGGCGGCCGGGGGCTCGGTGGAAATCAAGTAGATTGTGAGCCTGGCGGCGGGGGCGGACTGGGCACCACTGCCTGGGCCGGCCTCGCCGCTTGCCTGTTTTGGACCCCAAACAGTCTTTTCGTGCGGGCAGGGAGGCTGCGGCACTGCCCGTAGCGTCTTGTGTCCCCATTTCGCCGCCGCGCGGCAGGCATTTCTGACCAGAGGCGGTTGACGTTCTTCTCTGCACCCAGTCACTGGCCACCTGCTCGCGGTTGATGGTAGCTGCCGGCAGCGCAGCCCATGCCGCTGCCGCCAGACCACAAGGTCTGGCCATGCAGGCCAGCCCGCGGATGTCTTTCCCCGCGATCCACAGTTCCTCAGCCCTTTCGCACGGGGGCCTTGCCCGATGATCAAGCCCATCAGAGTCCGGAAGAACTTCGCCAAGACCATGCCCATCATGGAGCCGCCGCATCTCATCGAGATGCAGCGCACGTCCTTCGAGAGCTTCCTGCAGATGAAGGTGCCGCCGGAGGACCGAGAGAACAAGGGATTGGAGGCTGTATTCCGCAGCGTTTTTCCCATTAGTGATTTCAACGACGCCTGTTCTCTGGAGTATGTACGCTACGCCTTTGGTGAGCCCAAGTACTCGGTGGACGAGTGCATGCAGCGGGGCATGACCTACGAGGTGCCGGTGAAGATCACCGTTCGCCTGGTGGCCTACAACGTGGACGCGGAAACCGGTGTCAAGAGCATCCGGGACATCAAGGAGCAGGAGGTCTACCTGGGCAGCATCCCGCTCATGACCAAGACCGGGGTCTTCGTGATCAACGGCACGGAGCGGGTGATTGTCAGCCAGCTGCAGCGCTCCCCCGGCCTTTTCTTTTCGCACGACGCCGGCCGCACCCACTCCTCCGGCAAGCTCCTGTACTCGGCGCGGCTGATTCCGGTTCGGGGCTCTTGGATCGACTTCGAGTTCGACTCCAAGGACATCCTTTATGTGCGCATCGACCGGCGGCGCAAGTTTCCGGTCACCACCTTCCTGAAGGCACTGGGCTTTCGGGCGCACGAGCTGTTGCACCTCTATTACCAGACCGACACCATCCAGGCGGATGGAGAGCATCTCCGCAAGGTACTCCAGCCGGAGCGGCTGGTGGGCCAGAAGGCGCCCCAGGACCTGGTGCACCCCACCACCGGGGAAGTGATCGTCAAGAAGAACCGTAAGATCAGCCGCACCATGGCCGCCCGCCTTGCTGAGGCGGGAATCGATTCTGTCGAGGTGGATGCCGAAAGCCTGGTGGGCAAGATCGTGGCCACCGACCTTGCGCACCCGGTGTCCGGGGAGCGGATCGTCGGCTGCAACGAGCCCTTGACCGCCAACGGCCTCCAGGCCATCCGGGCGGCGGGTATCGCCAGTCTGGACCTCTTGTCGATCGATGGCATCCGGGTGTCCGATTCCTTCCAGCGTACCCTGGCCCTGGACCGGGCCAACACCCCGGAAGAGGCCCTGGTGGAGATCTATCGCCGCTTGCGGCCATCAAGCCCGCCCACCCTGGAGGTGGCCTCCACCTTTTTCAACAACCTGTTCTTCAATCCGGACACCTATGATCTGTCCGAGGTGGGCCGTTACAAACTGCGGGAAAAGCTGGGGCTTGACGTGCCCATCAGCCACCGCGTGCTGACCAGGGAAGACATCATTGAAGCGGTGCGGCAGCTGTTGCGTCTGAAGGACGAGCAGGGGCCCATCGACGATATCGACCACCTTGGCAACCGCCGGGTCCGCACGGTGGGCGAGCTGGTGGAGAACCAGTACCGGGTCGGACTGGTGCGCATGGAGCGTGCCATCAAGGAGCGTCTCAGCCTGCAAGAGGTGGAGGCTCTGATGCCCCATGACCTCATCAATCCCAAACCGGTTTCTTCGGCCATCAAGGAATTCTTCGGCACCAGCCAGCTATCCCAGTTCATGGACCAGACCAACCCGCTGTCGGAGGTCACCCACAAGCGCCGGCTGTCGGCGTTGGGGCCCGGCGGTCTGTCCAGGGAGCGGGCGGGATTCGAGGTCCGGGACGTTCATCCCACCCATTACGGCCGGATCTGTCCGGTGGAAACACCGGAAGGGCCCAACATCGGTCTGATCGTCTCCCTGGCCACTTATGCCCGGATCAATCCCTTCGGCTTCATTGAGACCCCCTACCAGTTGGTATCCGACCGCAAGGTCACCAGCGAAGTACGGTTCATGACCGCCACCGACGAGGCGGGGCACTCCATCGCCCCCGCCAAGGTCCGGACCGACAAGGCGGGGAAGATCATTGAGGAGACCTTGTTCTACCGGGTGGAGGGCGAAGTGACCATGGGCTCCGCCGAGAGCCTCAGCTGCAAGGACGTCTCGCCCAACCAGCTGGTCTCGGTGGCGGCATCCCTGGTGCCGTTCCTGGAAAACGACGATGCCAACCGCGCTCTTATGGGCTCCAACATGCAGCGCCAGGCAGTGCCACTGCTGGTTTCGTCAGCCCCCCTGGTGGGCACGGGGCTCGAGCTGACCGTGGCAAGGGATTCAGGGGTCTGCCTCCTGGCCGGCGGAGAAGGTGTGGTCGAGGAGTCGGACGCCAACCGGGTGGTGGTGCGCTACGACCAGCCCGGCACGGACGGCTTTTCCACGGGTGTTGCCGTCTACCGGCTGAACAAATACAAGAAGTCCAATCAGAACACTTGCTTCAATCAGATTCCTCGGGTGCTGCCCGGCACGTTGGTCAAGAAGGGAGACGTGTTGGCGGACGGGCCATCGTGCGAACGGGGGGAGCTTGCCCTGGGCCAGAACGTCACCGTCGCCTTCATGCCCTGGAACGGCTACAACTTCGAGGACTCCATACTCATCAGCGAGCGCCTGGTCCAAGACGATGTCTTCACGTCCATTCATATCGAGGAGTTTGACATCGTAGCCCGGGATACCAAGCTGGGGCGGGAAGAGATCACCCGCGACATCCCCAACGTCGGAGAGGAGGCCCTGCGCAATTTGGACGAATCCGGCATCGTCCGCATCGGTGCCGAGGTGCGTCCTGGCGACACCCTGGTGGGCAAGGTAACCCCCAAGGGTGAGACCCAGCTCTCCCCGGAGGAAAAGCTCCTGCGGGCCATCTTCGGCGAAAAGGCCGGAGACGTCAAAGACACCTCCCTGAGGGTGCCGCCAGGGGTGCAAGGCATCGTCATCGACACCAAGGTGTTTTCCCGCCGGGGCGTGGAGAAGGATGAGCGGGCCCAAGCCATTGAAGATGCCGAGGTGGCACGGCTGCGGCTGGACCAGGAAGACGAGGTGCGCTGCCTGCGCAAAGGGGTGCGCAACCGCCTGCAGCAGATCCTGATGGGTCGGACGTTGCGGGAAGACCTCCGGGATGGGGCGGGCAAGATCGTTCTGCGATCCGGCGCCGCGATCACCGCGACCGCGCTGACCGGGCTTTCCATCCAGGCCCTGCGGGATCTGGAATGGGATGGCCGGGATGAACAGGAGCAGGATCTGCAGAACCTCGTGGACCGGTACCACGAGCAGGTGCGGGGCGTGGAGGCCGAGTTTGAGGCCCGGATCGGCCGGTTGCGCAAAGGGGATGACCTGCCCCCCGGCGTGATCAAGATGGTCAAAGTCTACGTGGCCACCAAGCGCAAACTGGCGGTGGGCGACAAGATGGCTGGCCGCCATGGCAACAAGGGCGTCGTTTCCCGGGTGCTGCCGGTGGAGGACATGCCCTATTTTGAAGATGGAGCGCCCGTGGACCTTGTCTTGAATCCCCTGGGCGTGCCATCGCGCATGAACGTCGGTCAGGTGCTGGAGACCCATCTCGGCCTGGCCGCCCGGCAGCTGGGTCAGCAGTTGCAGCGCCTGGCCGAGGGCTTCCAGGCCAGTGCCGTGCGGCAGAAGCTGAAGGCCATTTACGCCCCGGCCGAATACCAGGCCCTGGGCGGCGACAAGTCTGACGAGGAGATCCTGGAGTTGTGCCAGGAGCTGGGGACTGGCCTCCACATGGCGAGTCCGGTGTTCGATGGTGCATCCGAGGATGAAATCCGGCGCCTTCTGGTGGAATCCGGCTCCTCGGAGATGGGCCAGGTGACCCTCTACGACGGTCTCACCGGCGAGCCCTTCGACAACAAGGTGACGGTGGGAGTGATGTACATGCTGAAGCTTCACCATTTGGTGGACGACAAGATCCATGCCCGATCCACCGGTCCGTACTCGCTCGTCACCCAACAGCCTCTGGGCGGCAAGGCCCAGTTCGGGGGCCAGCGGCTGGGCGAGATGGAGGTCTGGGCCATGGAGGCCTACGGCGCGGCTTATTCCTTGCAGGAGTTCCTCACCGTCAAGTCCGACGACGTGAGCGGCCGCACCAAGATGTACGAGAAGATCGTCAAAGGGAACAACTTCCTGGAATCCGGGCTGCCGGAGTCCTTCCACGTGCTGGTCAAGGAGCTGCAAGGGCTCTGTCTGGACGTGGATCTGGGAGACTAAGGGGGCAACCGTGGAAGATCTTTTCAGCTATTTTGCCAAGCCGAAGGCGCCGGTCTCGTACCGCCAGGTTCGTATTTCCATCGCCTCGCCGGAGAAGATCCGGGACTGGTCCCACGGCGAGGTCAAGAAGCCTGAGACCATCAACTACCGGACCTTCAAGCCGGAGCGGGATGGCCTGTTTTGCGCCAAGATCTTTGGGCCGGTCAAGGACTACGAGTGCAACTGCGGCAAGTACAAGCGCATGAAGCACCGGGGAGTGGTTTGCGAGAAGTGCGGGGTGGAGGTGATCCAGTCCAAGGTCCGGCGGGAACGCTTGGGCCACATTGAGCTGGCTGCCCCAGTGGCCCACATCTGGTTTCTGAAGAGCCTGCCCAGCAAGATCGGCTCCCTGCTGGACATGACCTTGAAGGAGCTGGAAAAGGTGCTCTATTTCGAGTCCTACGTGGTCACGGCGTCGGACAATCCGGCACTGGCAGTGGGCACGCTCCTCACCGAGGACAAGCTGCGGACCAGCCGGGAGGAGCTCGGGGCCACTTTCAAGATCAGTATTGGTGCCGCGGCCATCAAGGAGATGCTCATGTCGTTGGATCTGGACAGGCTCTCCGTCAGTCTGCGGGCTGAGATGAAGAAGACCAGCTCCGACACCAAGCTCAAGAAGCTGGGCAAGCGCTTGAAGGTGGTGGAGGCTTTCCGGGATTCAGGAAATCGGCCTGAGTGGATGATCCTGGAGGTCATCCCGGTGCTGCCGCCGGACTTGCGGCCCCTGGTGCCCCTGGAGGGCGGCCGCTTCGCCACGTCTGACCTCAACGATCTCTATCGTCGAGTCATCAACCGCAATAACCGGCTGAAGAGGCTCATCGAGCTGGACGCCCCGGATATCATCATCCGCAACGAGAAGCGGATGCTGCAAGAGGCGGTGGACGTTCTTTTTGACAATGGCCGCCGGGGTAAGGTGATCACCGGCCCCAACAAACGGCCGCTGAAGTCCCTGTCCGACATGCTCAAGGGCAAACAGGGCCGCTTCCGCCAGAACCTCCTGGGCAAGCGGGTGGATTACTCGGGACGAACCGTCATCGTGGTCGGTCCCCACCTGCGGCTCCATCAGTGCGGTCTGCCCAAGAAGATGGCCCTGGAGCTGTTCAAGCCTTTCATCTACAACCGCTTGGAACAGCGAGGCCTGGTCAATACCATCAAGAGCGCCCGCAAGCTGGTCGAAAAGGAGAGCTCCGAGGTGTGGGACGTGCTGGAGGAGGTGGTGCGGGAATATCCGGTGATCCTTAACCGCGCCCCCACCCTCCACCGTCTCGGCATGCAGGCCTTTGAGCCCCTGCTCATCGAGGGCAAGGCCATCCAGCTTCACCCGCTGGTCTGTATGGCCTTCAACGCCGACTTCGACGGCGACCAGATGGCCGTGCATGTGCCTCTGTCCGTGGAGGCGCAGGTGGAGGCGCGGGTGCTCATGATGAGCACCAACAACATTCTGTCTCCGGCCAATGGCGAGCCGGTGATCATCCCCACCCAGGACATCGTCCTCGGCATCTACTACCTGACGCGGGAGCGTGCCCTGGCCCGGGGCGAAGGCAAGGTATTCAGCTCCCGGGAAGAGGTGCGCATCGCCTATGATGGTGGCGCGGTCCACCTGCAGGCCCGGATCAAGGTGCGGATGAACGGCGAGCTGGTGGAGACCACGGTCGGCCGCGTGCTCCTGTCGGAGATCCTGCCGGAGGCGGTGCCCTTTACCGAGATCAACAAGGTGATGAAGAAGAAGGAGCTGGCGCGGCTCATCGATTATGCCTACCGCCATGCCGGCACCAAGGAGACGGTGATTCTCGCCGACCGGCTCAAGGACATCGGCTACGAGCACGCCACCCGGGCGGGCGTGTCCATCTCCATCAATGACATGATTATCCCGGTGAACAAGGAGGAGATCCTGGGCAAGGCCGAGACCGAGGTCCTGGATGTGGAGCGCCAGTATGCGGATGGCCTCATCACCTCCGGTGAGAAGTACAACAAGGTCGTGGACATCTGGTCCAAGGCCACCGATGAGGTGGCCAAGGAGATGATGACCGAGATGGCGGTGGACTTTGTCCGCAACCGCTCCAATGAGCTGGTGGAAACGCCGAGCTTCAACCCGATCTTTATCATGGCCGATTCCGGCGCCCGGGGCAGCAAGGATCAGATCCGGCAGCTGGCCGGGATGCGGGGACTCATGGCCAAGCCTTCCGGGGCGATCATCGAATCGCCCATCAAGGCCAACTTCCGGGAAGGTCTGTCGGTCCTGGAGTACTTCATCTCCACGCACGGCGCGCGCAAGGGTCTGGCAGACACCGCCCTCAAGACAGCCAACTCCGGCTACCTCACTCGGCGCCTGGTGGATGTGGCCCAGGACTCGACCATCATTGAGGATGACTGCGGCACCCTGAACGGCATCGTCATGGAGCCGCTCATTGAGGGAGGCGAGATCATCCAGCCGGTGGGGGATCGCATTCTGGGCCGGGTGGCCCTGGAGGATGTGGTCGATCCTTTCACCGGCAAGGTGTTGGTGCACACCAACGAGCAGATCACCGAGGACGCGGTACGGGCCATTGACGAGGCCGGCATCGATCGGATTCTCATCCGCTCGGTGTTGACCTGCCGCTCCAAGCGGGGGGTTTGCGTCAAGTGCTACGGCCGTGACCTGGGCCGCGGCCACATGGTGAACATCGGGGAGGCCATCGGCATCATCGCGGCCCAGTCCATCGGCGAGCCGGGGACCCAGCTGACCATGCGCACCTTCCACATCGGCGGCACGGCAAGCCGGCGGGTGGAGCAGGCCGAGGTGCGGACCCGACACGGCGGGGTCGTCAAGTACGTGAACATCCACTTTGTTCGCAACCTGCTGGGCAAGATGGTGGTCATGAACCGGAACGGCGAGATCTCGCTTCTCGGCCCCCACGGTCGGGAGCGGGAGCGTTATCCCCTCAACTACGGGGCACAGCTTCTGGTGGAAGACGGCAGCAGCGTCGAGCCCAACACCCTCCTGGCCGATTGGGACCCATACACCATCCCCATCGTCTGCGAGGTGGGAGGTCGGGTCAAGTACGGTGACGTGCTGGAAGGGGTCACCATGCAAGAGAAGGTCGACCCGGTCACCGGCAAGTCCAGCAAGGTGATCATCGAGGCTCGGGGCGCGGCTGCCGGCCAGCTCAACCCCCGCATCTCGCTGAAAGACGACGGCGGTCGCACGGTGCGGATTGCCGAGGGCATGCTCATGGCCCGTTATCCCCTGCCGGTGGGCGCTATCATCTCCGTGAACGAGGGCGAGCCGGTGGAGCCGGGCACGGTTATCGCCAAGATCCCCCGGGAGACCACCAAAACCAAGGATATCACCGGCGGTCTGCCCCGCGTGGCCGAACTCTTCGAGGTCCGCAAGCCCAAGGAGCACGCGGTCATTACCGATATCGACGGTCGGGTGAGCTTTGGCAAGGACGTCAAAGGCAAGAAGCGGGTGATCATCACGCCGGAGATCGGTGAGGCCCGGGAATACCTCATCCCCAAGGGCAAGCACGTCTCGGTCCATGAGGGCGACTACGTCAAGGCCGGTGAGGCGCTCATCGACGGCTCGCCGAACCCCATCGACATCCTTCGGGTTCTGGGGGTCAAGGAGCTGGCCAAATTCCTGGTCAACGGCATCCAGGAGGTCTACCGTTTGCAAGGCGTCAAGATCAACGACAAGCATATTGAGGTGATCGTGCGCCAGATGCTGCGTCGGGTCCAGATTACCCGGGTTGGGGACAGCGGCTTCATGCTCGGGGAGCAGGTGGAGTGGTGGCGCTTCGAGGAGGAGAACGAGACCATTCTCCAGGCAGGCGGCCGGCCCGCCGAGGCAGAGCCGCTCCTGCTGGGGGTTACCAAGGCCTCCCTCTCCACGGACAGCTTCATCTCCGCTGCCTCCTTCCAGGAGACCACCAAGGTGCTCACCAATGCCGCGGTGGCCGGCAAGATGGATACCCTGGAGGGGCTGAAGGAGAATGTGATCATGGGCCGTTTGATTCCTGCCGGTACCGGTGTCGAGCGCTACCGGATCGCCGAGGGGTGATGCCAGCAGCGGAATTTGCCTTGACAAGGCTGCTGGCTTCGAGTATTCATACCGCTTTCGCGAGCCCGGGATCGCTGGTGGCGACCGGCGGTCGCAAGGGCAAACCCAGTGCAGGAGTGTTGTACATGCCAACCATCAACCAGCTGGTCAGACACGGACGCCAGAAGATCGCCAACCGGACGACCACTCCGGCCCTCAAAGGCTCGCCGCAAAAGCGGGGGGTTTGCGTGCGCGTCTACACCACCACACCGAAGAAACCGAACTCGGCGCTCCGTAAGGTGGCCAGGGTTCGTCTCACCAATGGTATCGAGGTGACGTCTTACATCCCTGGCGTGGGCCACAACCTCCAGGAGCACTCGGTAGTTCTGATCCGCGGTGGCCGTGTCAAGGACCTGCCAGGTGTCCGCTACCACATCATCCGAGGCACCCTCGACTCCCTGGGCGTGGCTGACCGGCGTCAGGGGCGGTCCAAGTACGGTGCCAAACGGCCCAAGTAGCCTGGAGGTTTTTCGCCGATGTCCCGCAGAAAAGAAGTGGATCGTCGGGCCCTGGCGCCCGACCCCAAGTTCTCCAGCGTGTTGGTGTCCAAGTTCATCAATGGCCTCATGGAGCGGGGCAAGAAGAGCCTGGCTCAGCGCATCTTCTACGATGCCATGGAGGTGGTGGCAGCGAAGGTCAGCGACAACCCACCGCAGGCCGTATTTGAGAAGGCCATGGACCGAGTGAGACCGAAGATCGAGGTCAAATCGCGGCGGGTGGGCGGCGCCACTTACCAGGTGCCGGTGGAGGTGCGGGCCGAGCGCCGCAACGCCCTGGCCATTCGGTGGCTTATCGCCTTCGCCCAGAAGCGACCTGGCCAAAGGATGGCGGATCGGCTCGCCGGCGAGCTGATTGACGCCTACAACAACCGGGGCGCCGCAGTGAAGAAGCGGGAAGATACGCACAAGATGGCTGAGGCCAACAAGGCCTTCGCGCATTACCGCTGGTAGCATGTTCGCCCAAGGTTTTTGGGTCGACGATCGTCGTGGCAGCCCGATTTCCGCTGGAGCGTGTCCGCAATATCGGCATCATGGCGCACATCGATGCCGGCAAGACCACAACCACTGAACGGATTCTTTTTTACACCGGCAAGTCCCACAAGCTGGGCGAAGTCCACGATGGCACTGCCATCATGGACTGGATGGAGCAGGAGCAGGAACGGGGCATCACGATCACCTCGGCGGCGACGACGTGTTTCTGGCACGAGCACTGTATCAATATTATTGACACCCCAGGGCATGTCGACTTCACCATCGAGGTGGAGCGCAGCCTGCGGGTCCTGGACGGCGCGGTTGCTGTTTTTTGCGCTGTCGGCGGGGTAGAGCCCCAATCCGAGACGGTCTGGCACCAGGCTGACCATTATCGGATCCCGCGTATCGCCTTCGTCAACAAGATGGACCGGGTGGGCGCCGACTTCAGGCGCTGCCTGGCGATGATGCGGGAGAAGCTGAATGCCAATCCGCTGCCCTTGCAGCTGCCGGTTGGCCAGGAGGACTCGTTTCAGGGCGTCATCGACCTGATCAACGAACGGTTCCTTCTCTTCGACGAGGAATCCCAGGGGGCTCGGGTGCTCGAGCTGCCGATTCCCGTTGCGCTTCAAGAGCAGTCCTCGGCCGCGCGCATGGCCCTCCTCGAGAATCTGGCCGACTTCGATGAGGAGGTCATGGACAAGTATCTCCTTGAGCAGCCGCTCACCGGTCCGGAGATCATCCGGGCAATCCGCGGCGCCACCCTGGCTTCGAAGGTGGTGCCGGTGCTGTGCGGCAGTGCCTTCAAGAATCGGGGAGTGCAGCCCCTGTTGGATGCGGTGGTGGATTTCTTACCTTCTCCTCTGGATGTGCCACCTGTGGAGGGGGAGAACGACGCCGGGGCACTGGAAATACGCCGTCCCCGGGACGACGAGGCCTTTTGTTCTTTGGCATTCAAGTTGATGTCAGATCCCTTTGTCGGGAATCTGAGCTATCTTCGGATCTATTCCGGCGTGCTGCGGACCGGGAGCCGGGTCTACAACAGCGCCAAGCGCAAGACCGAAAAGATCGGCAAGATTATGCGCATGCACGCCAACAAGCGAGAGGAGATTGATCTTGCGGCCACTGGCGACATCGTGGCTGTGGTGGGTTTGCGCTTCACCACCACCGGCGATACCTTGACCAGCGCCGAGGCCCCCTTGCGGCTGGAGAGTCTGGCGGTGCCGGAGCCGGTGATCAGCCGGGCTATCGAGCCCCGGAGCAAGGCGGAAGAAGAGCGATTGGGACAAGCCCTGGCCAAGATAGCCTTGGAAGACCCGTCGTTCCATATCGCCACCAACCCGGACACCGGCCAGACCCTCATATCAGGAATGGGCGAGCTGCACCTGGAGATCATTCTGGATCGGCTGGTCCGGGAGTTCAAGGTTGCCGGCAACGTTGGGCGGCCGCAGGTCACCTACAAGGAAACGATCAGGCGGACCGTGCGCGCCGAAGGACGGTTTATGCAGCAGACCGGCGGCCGCAGTCAGTACGGCCATGTCTGGCTGGAGCTCTCGCCCCGGGCGCGCGGCGAGGGGGTGTCCTTTGCCAGCCAAGTGGGGCCGGAGGTGATTCCCGCGCAGTTTCTGCCGGCCATCGAGCGGGGGGTGCGCGCTGGCCTCGACAACGGTCCGCTGACAGGCTACCCGCTGGTGGACATGGCGGTAACTCTGGTGGATGGCAGCAGCCACGACACCGATGCTACCGATATGGCGTTTGGGGTGGCGGCGGCTAACGCTCTGCGCCAGGGCGCCCAGGACGCGGGGCCGGTCTTGCTGGAGCCTGTCATGCATCTGGAGGTGCTGGTGCCCGAGGAGTTCGTCGGTGAGGCGATCAGCGACCTCAACGGCCGCCGAGGGAGGATCGTGGGTATGGAATCGCGAGGGGCGCTGCAGGTAGTCAAGTCAGAGGTGCCCCTGGCGGAGATGTTTGGCTACAGCACGGACATTCGCTCTGCCACCCAGGGCCGAGCGACGTTTTCCATGCAGTTTGCCCGTTACGGTGAAGTGCCGGAGCACTTGGCACGCGCGATCGTTGAACGGATCCGGGGTGGATATTGAAGAAGGGGACGAAACAACGGTCGGACCTGGATGCCACGGTAGCCGTGACGCCGGCCAACAAGAATGACGGGGTGAACAGGAGCCTGGACCCAGGGCGGAAGGAGTGAAGCGATGGCGAAGCAGAAGTTCGAGCGCAAGAAGCCGCACGTGAACGTGGGGACGATTGGCCACATTGACCACGGCAAGACGACGCTGACGGCGGCGATCACCAAGGTTCTGGCGAGCAAGGGGCTGGCGCAGTTCATGGCCTTTGACCAGATCGACAAGGCGCCGGAGGAGAAGGAGCGGGGCATCACCATTGCGACCGCCCACGTGGAGTATGAGACCGCCGCCCGGCACTATGCACACGTCGATTGCCCGGGCCATGCTGACTACATCAAGAACATGATCACCGGGGCAGCGCAGATGGACGGGGCGATTCTGGTGGTCGGGGCGGACGACGGCCCGATGCCGCAGACCCGCGAGCACATTTTGCTGGCGCGTCAGGTGGGGGTGCCGGCGATCGTGGTGTTCTTGAACAAGTGTGACATGGTGGATGATCCGGAGCTCATTGAGCTGGTGGACATGGAGCTGCGGGAGCTGTTGACCAAGTATGACTTTCCCGGCGATGACACGCCGATCATCCGGGGCAGCGCGTTGAAGGCCCTGGAGAGCCCCGACGATCCCGAGGCGACGAAGTGCATCTGGGAGCTGATGGAGGCGGTGGACAAGCACGTGCCGCAGCCGGTGCGTGACGTGGACAAGCCGTACCTGATGCCCATCGAGGATGTGTTTTCCATTTCCGGCCGGGGAACGGTGGTGACGGGCCGGATCGAGCGCGGGGTGGTCAAGGTGGGCGACGAGGTGGAGATTGTGGGCATCCGGCCGACGGTGAAGACGACGGTGACCGGGGTGGAGATGTTCCGCAAGATTCTGGACCAGGGCCAGGCAGGCGACAACGTCGGCGTGCTGCTGCGGGGCACGAAGCGGGACGAGGTGGAGCGGGGGCAGGTGCTGGCCAAGCCGGGGAGCATCACGCCGCACACCAAGTTCAAGGCGGAGTGCTACATCCTGGCCAAGGAGGAGGGCGGGCGGCATACGCCGTTTTTCACCGGGTATCGTCCGCAGTTTTACTTCCGGACCACGGACGTGACGGGAGTGGTGACCCTGCCGGAGGGAGTGGAGATGGTGATGCCGGGGGACAATGTATCGATCCAGGCGTCGCTCATCACGCCCATCGCCATGGAGAAGGAGCTGCGGTTTGCCATCCGTGAGGGTGGCCGCACCGTTGGCGCCGGCGTCATCAGCGAGATCATTGAATAAGCCGGGGAACCTCTCAAGATGATACCGACACAGAAGATCCGGATTCGGCTCAAGGCATACGACCACAAGCTCTTGGATCAGGCGACCGGCGAGATCGTCGAGACCGCCCGTCGGACCGGGGCCACGGTGGCCGGGCCGATTCCGTTGCCGACCAGCATCAACAAGTACTGCGTCCTGCGCTCGCCCCACATCGACAAGAAGTCCCGGGAGCAGTTCGAGATGCGTACCCATCGCCGCCTTCTGGACATTCTTGAGCCGACCCAGCAGACCATTGACGCGCTGGGGAAGCTGGAGCTGTCGGCAGGGGTCGATGTGGAGATCAAGCTCTAGGCTGCGGATGCGGGCTGAATTCCTGAGGAGGCAGCCCCAGGGAGGGACGATCATGCCGAAGACCATGGGATTGATGGGCAGGAAGGTGGGGATGACCCGAGTCTTTGCCGAGGACGGTCGGGCCATCTCCGTAACCCTCATCGAAGCTGGGCCTTGCGTCGTGCTCCAGAAAAAGACCGAGGCCAAGGAAGGGTACGGTGCTGTTCAGCTGGGCTTCGCGCCTCAGAAGGAGTCCCGGCTTACCAGCCCGGTGCGAGGCCATCTGGCGGCTGCCGGCAAGGGCGGCTTCCGTTTCATCCGGGAGTTTCGGGCTAAGGATCCGGAGGCCTATGAGGTTGGCCAGGACATTCGGGTGGAGCAGGTGTTTCGGGTCGGCGACTTGGTTGATGTGCGGGCCCGGAGCAAGGGCAAGGGATTCCAGGGGGTGGTCAAGCGACACGGCTTCAAGGGTGGTCGCGCCACCCACGGCTCCATGTTCCACCGGGCGCCGGGCTCGATTGGCCAGAGCTCCTTTCCGTCCCGGGTGATCAAGGGCAAGAAGCTGCCGGGGCAGATGGGCGATACCTTGACCATGAAGAAAAATCTGACCGTGGTCGATCTGCGGCCGGAGGACAATATCCTGGTGGTGAAGGGCTCAGTGCCCGGGCCTCCCAACGCTTTGGTGCAGATCTACAGCAAGTAGTCGGCAGGGCGCCGGGTTGCGAAGACAGGCGGCGGACGCCGACAGGAGCCACGACATGGCACGAGTGACGGTATACAACGTCAACAAGGAGAAGGTCGGAGAGGTGGACCTCAACGACGGCGTCTTCGCGACCGAGGTCAAGCCTCACGTCATCCACGCCGTAGTGCGGATGCAGCTCGCCAACCGGCGGGCTGGCAATGCCTGCACGAAGACGAAGGCGCTGGTCTCGGGTGGCGGCAAGAAGCCGTGGCGACAGAAGGGCACCGGCCGGGCGCGCTCCGGCTCCACCCGTTCACCGCTGTGGCGCAAGGGGGGGACAATGTTCGGGCCCCAACCCCGGGATTACAGCTACCAGCTGCCCAAGAAGGTGCGGCGCCTGGCCCTGCGTATGGCCTTGTCGGCACGGTTGGCTGAGGAGAACCTCCTGGTTCTGGACGCCATGACGCTGCCGGAGATCAAGACCAAGCGACTGGTGGCGATCATGAACGGTCTTGAGGCAGGCAGCGCCTTGGTGGTGGTGCCGGACCGGGATGAGCGTCTGGAGAAGTCGGCTCGCAACGTGCCGGGCGTGAAGGTGATGCCCACGGCGGGACTCAACGTGTATGATGTCATGCACTACCCCAGACTGATTATCACCCAGCCGTGTATCCCCCTACTGGAAGAGAGGTTGGCGCCATGAGGGATCGTTACGAAGTCATTCGGCGGCCGTGCATCACCGAGAAGGCGACCGCCGGTCAGGAGGCCAACAACCAGGTCACGATGCGGGTGGCGCGGCAGGCCAACAAGTTGGAGATCAAGGCCGCTGTGGAGCAGCTGTTCAAGGTCCAAGTGACCAGAGTGCGGACCAGCAACATGCCCAGCAAGCAGAAAAGGGTGGGGCGCTCCGTTGGCACGACTTCCCCGTGGAAGAAGGCGGTGGTCACGCTGGCGCCGGGCAGCAAGATTGATTTCCTTGAGGGCCTGTGAGCCCCAACAGGAGCACGTGGTTCGCGAGGGACGCGATGGCAATCAAGACATACAAACCGACGTCACCGGGAAAAAGAGGCCACATTTCGGTCACCACTCCGGAGCTGACGAAAAAGCGACCGGAAAAGGGACTGGTGGAGCCGCTCAACAAGAGCGGTGGTCGCAACAGCTACGGCCGGGTCACCGCCCGCCACATCGGTGGCGGCCACAAGCGTCAGTATCGGGTGGTGGATTTCAAGCGTGCCAAGGAGAACGTGCCGGCCCGGGTCGAGGCCATCGAATACGACCCCAATCGGTCCGCCAACTTGGCATTGCTGGTCTACCGGGACGGTGCACGTTCGTATATTTTGGCTCCGCAGGGCCTGAAGGTTGGCGACCGGGTGGAGACGGGGCCGACGGTGGACATCCAGCCGGGCAACTGCCTGCCCATGGCCAACATGCCTTTGGGCTCTGTCATCCATAACATTGAGATGCGGATCGGCAAGGGAGCCCAACTGGTGCGCAGTGCCGGCACGGCAGCCCAGCTTATGGCCAAGGAGGGAGACCATGTCCTGGTGCGACTCCCCTCCGGCGAGGTGCGGCGCTTCCATGGTCGCTGCCGAGCCTGTATCGGTCAAGTGGGCAACGCCGAGCACGAGAGTGCCAAGCTGGGCAAGGCCGGCCGTTCCCGCTGGCTGGGCAAGAGGCCCTCGGTGCGCGGTGTTGCCATGAACCCCATCGACCATCCCATGGGCGGTGGTGAGGGCAAGAGCTCCGGTGGGCGTCACCCCTGTTCCCCATGGGGCATGCCCGCCAAGGGCTATCGGACCCGCGGCAGCAAGCCGTCGGACAAGGATATCGTCAAGCCGCGCCGTTAGGCGGCGTCGACCGGAGGCTACTGACCGGCTGCCCTGGGCTTTAAAGCCTGGGCTGTCAGCTGGCTGGCTTGGGGAGAGGAAGCTGTGCCACGTTCAGTGAAGAAGGGCCCCTTTGTTGACGATCACGTGATCAAGAAGACCTTGCAGGCAGTGGAGACCGGCTCGCGCAAGGTGATCAAGACCTGGTCGCGGCGGTCCGCGGTGGTGCCGGAAATGGTCGGCCTGACCTTCGCGGTCCACAACGGCAAGAAGTTTATCCCGGTATTCGTGACCGAAAATATGGTTGGTCACAAGCTGGGCGAGTTCGCACCGACCCGCACCTTCTACGGCCACGCCGGCGACAAGAAGGGCAAGAAGTAGGGCCGTTCAGGAGGAGTGAGGGCGATGGAAGCCAAGGCGATAGCACGCTATATGCGGATTTCGGCCCAGAAAGCCAGACTGGTTGCCGACCTGGTCCGGGGGCAAGGGGTGGAAAAGGCCATTAACACCTTGCGGTTCTCCCCCAAGAAGGGGGCGCGCATCCTGCGCCGAGTGATCGACTCGGCAGTGGCCAATGCATCCCAGAATCCGGCCATCGATGTCGATACTCTGTACGTCAAGGCCGTGTTCGTGGACGGCGGGCCGATGCTCAAGAGGATTCGACCCGCGACCATGGGCCGCGCCAACCGGATCCTGAAGCGGACCAGCCACATCACGGTGGTGCTGGACGAACGCTAACGGTTTCCGAGACCGGGCGCCAGATGGCGTCCCCCCAAGGAGGAGCACGTTGGGCCAGAAAGTCAATCCGATCGGTTTGCGGCTGAATGTCATCAGGACCTGGGACTCGGTGTGGTATGCCGAGAAGGACTATGCTGCCTCCCTGCGCGAGGACCAGTCCATCCGCAAGTTCCTCAAGAAGCGGATGTACCACGCGGGCATTTCCCGGACCATTATCGAGCGTACAGGGGACCGGATCCGCATCCGGCTGCGCACGGCGCGCCCGGGTATCGTCATCGGCAAGAAGGGGGCCGAGATCGAGGCCATCAAGAAGGATCTGGATCGGCTTACCGGCAAGCACTGCCTCCTTGACATCCAGGAGGTGCGCCGGCCCGAGGTGGAGGCGCAGCTGGTGGCCGAGAACGTTGCCCAGCAGCTGGAGCGCCGGATCGCCTTTCGTCGCGCCATGAAGAAGGCGGTGAACACCGCCTTGAAGTTTGGAGCCAAGGGGATTAAAATCGCCTGTTCCGGCCGGCTGGGCGGGGCCGAGATGGCCCGGCGGGAGTGGGCACGGGAAGGGGCTGTGCCTCTGCACACCCTGAGGGCCGACGTGGATTATGGGCTGGCCGAAGCCAGGACCACTTACGGGGTGATCGGCGTCAAGGTTTGGATCTTCCGAGGCGAGATTCTGCCCGGCGAGGAGATGGCCTCCTGACGACGGAGAGCTCCGCGAACAAGGGAGTGTGTCATGCTGAGCCCGAAGAAAGTGAAGCACCGCAAACGGATGAAAGGCCGGACCACCGGCAGCGCCCAGCGGGGGGCTGGTCTGGCCTTTGGGGAGTTTGGCCTCAAAGCCATGGAGTGTGGCCGCCTCACCTCGCAGCAGATTGAGGCGGCCCGTATCGCCATCAATCGCTGTGTACGCCGTGGAGCCCAGGTTTGGATCCGGATCTTTCCGGACAAGCCTTATACCAAGAAGCCGGCGGAGACACGGATGGGCAAGGGCAAGGGCGCTCCGGAGGGCTGGGAGGCGCCGGTGCAACCTGGTCGGATCCTCTATGAGATGGCCGGCGTGGAGGAGGCCATGGCGGTGCAAGCCCTGACCCTCGCTGCGGCCAAGCTGCCCATCCCCACCAAGGTGGTGGCGAGGAGCACCATGCTATGAAGATCAAGGAAATCCGCGAGATGAGCCCTGAGGCCTTGGCCAAAAGGGAGGGAGAGCTGGCGGAGGAGCTGTTCAAGCTGCGCTTCCAGCACGCCATCCGCCAGCTGGAGAATACCGCCCGCATCCGTCAGGTGAAGAAGGCGATCGCCAGGATCAAGACGGTTCAGACCGAACGGACACGGAAGCTGAGCACATGAGCGAAGAGCGTAAGACGCGGAAGACGCGCACCGGGGTTGTCGTGAGCAACAAAATGGACCAGTCGGTGGTGGTGCAGATCGAGCGGATGGTGCCGCACCCGCTGTACGGGAAGTTCATCCGCCGCCGGGTCAAGTACATGGCCCACGATGACGGCAACGCTTGCAGCATCGGCGACCGGGTTCTGATTGAGGAATGCCGGCCGTTGTCCCGGCGTAAGCGTTGGCGGGTACGGGCCATTGTGCAAAAGGCCCTCTAGAACGGATCACCTCTGGCCCTGGCCACGCTTCGGGCCGGCATGGGGCCGCCGATAGCCAGGATGACGGCGGCCATTGGGAGATTGTCATGATCCAAACCGAGACAAGGCTGACCGTGGCAGACAACTCGGGTGCCAAGCAGGTGTCGTGCATCCGTGTGCTTGGCGGTACTCGTCGGCGCTATGCCCGGGTGGGGGATGTCATCATCGTTTCCGTCAAGGAGGCGGTTCCCCATGCCAAGGTGAAGAAGGGTGATGTCATGCGGGCGGTCATCGTCCGTACGATCAAGGAGATCCGGCGGGAGGATGACACCACCGTACGGTTTGACGAGAACTCGGCGGTCCTCATCAACCCCGCCGGGGATCCGGTAGGCACGCGTATCTTCGGTCCGGTGGCCCGGGAATTGCGGGCGAAGGGGTTCATGAAGATCATCTCGCTGGCCCCTGAGGTGCTGTGACAGCAAGGAGTCGTACAGACATGGCGCAGGGTTCGAACTATCTCAAGGTCAATGATCAGGTGGAAGTGATCGCCGGTCGGGACAAGGGCTCGGTGGGCAAAGTGGTCAAAGTCCACCGGGAGCGGCAGCGGGTGACTGTGGAGAAGGTGAACATGGTCAAGCGGCACCTCCGTCCCAATCCGCAGAACCAGCAAGGTGGCATCATCAGCCGGGAGGCGCCGATTCACGTCTCCAATCTCATGATCGTCTGCCCCAAGTGCACGAAGACGGTACGGATCGGCCACCAGCTGCTGGACGACGGCAGCAAGGTGCGGGTGTGCAGGAAGTGCGGGGAGTCGGTCGAGCGCAAGGCGTAAGGCATTGAGGATTGGCGCGGGAGGCGTTCCATGGCAGGACTGAAAGAATTTTATCAGCGGGAGGGTGTGGCCCGGCTGATGCAGCAGTTTCAGTACACGAATCCTATGCAGGCCCCACGCCTGGTGAAGATTGTGTTGAACATGGGCCTGGGGGAGGCGGTACAAAACCCCAAGATCATCGATTCCGCCTCACAGGAGTTGACTCGGATCGCCGGCCAGAAGGCGGTGGTGCGCAGAGCCAAGAAGTCCATTGCCGGCTTCAAGCTGCGCAAGGGCGTGCCCATCGGCTGTTCCGTGACTCTGCGTCGGGACAAGATGTACGACTTTCTGGCCAAGCTGGTGCACGTCAGCCTGCCGCGGGTGCGGGACTTCCGCGGGGTATCTGCCAGGGGTTTTGATGGGCAGGGCAACTTCGCCATGGGCATCCGGGAGCACATCGTCTTCCCCGAGATCGATTACGACAAGATCGATAAGATCAAGGGGCTCAACGTCTGCATCGTCACCACAGCCAAGACCGACGAAGAGTGCCGGTATCTGCTCAAGATGCTGGGTATGCCTTTCCGGGAGTAGGCGGTCTGATCAGGAGGAGCGAGCGTGGCCAAGAAATCGTTGATCGCCAAGTCAGCCCGACCCCAGAAGTTCCAAGTGCGGGCTTACAACCGATGCCCTTTATGCGGTCGGCCCCGGGCCTTTCTGCGCAAGTTCGGGATGTGCCGGATCTGCTTCCGCAACTTGGCCTCCCGTGGTGAGATCACCGGGGTCACCAAATCCAGCTGGTAAGCAGCCAAGGTCGCGGCCAAGAGGTTTGACCGGTCTTATTGTGCTGCCCATGTTTCGAAGGAGTCAGGCGTCATGTCCATGAGCGATCCCCTCGCTGATCTTCTGACCCGTATCCGGAACGCCGGTCAGGCGCGGATGGAACGGGTTGATGTGCCCCATTCCAACCTCAAGGAGGATGTGGTTCGTATCCTCAAGGGGGAAGGCTACATCCGTGGCTACCAGACGGTTTCGGAAGGGGGGGGCAGATTGTTGCGGGTGGAGCTGCAGCCCGCTTCGGCCAGAAGTCGTCGGCCGGCAATCACGGGGCTGCGACGGGTCAGCACCCCGGGGCGGCGGGTTTACGTGCGGCAGAGCGAGATCCCCCGGGTCATGAGTGGGCTGGGTGTGGCCATCATCTCCACCTCCAAGGGTGTGGTTTCCGATCAGACAGCCCGGGCCCTGGGGGTGGGCGGCGAGCTGCTCTGCGAAGTCTGGTAAGGCGCCGCCAGAGCCACGGGGCGCATCAGGAGGTCAGAGCATGTCACGGATTGGCAAGAAAACGATCACCCTGCCCAAGGGTGTGCAAGTGCAGGCGCAGGGGCTGGAGGTGAGCGTCACCGGGCCGAAAGGCAGCCTGTCGCGGCGGCTGCCGGCCGGAGTCTCGGTGATTCTGGACAATGGCGCCGTGCGCCTGGAAACCGGGGATGATGGTCGCAGCGGCAGGGCGATCTGGGGATTGGCGCGCACCCTCGTGAACAACATGGTGGTCGGGGTGAGCACAGGCTTTCGACGCC
>JBFMBH010000043.1 GCA_040755095.1 Thermodesulfobacteriota bacterium | reverse complement strand
TTTCCAGTGTCGCCCCCTGGGCGGGCAGATTGCTCTCCATCGGTCACCTCCTCGCGCTTGCGTTGGAAAATGGCCGATCCTAACCCGCCCGGCGGCGGCTGTCACACTGGCTTGCCGAAAGGACACCATGGTCCAGCAGGCAGCGCCAGATCTCGACATCCGTCTCGGCGATGTGCGAGGGATCGATCTGCCCAGTGACTCGCTCGCGGGCTACTGGTCTTTGGGCGTGATTGAGCACTTCTGGGAAGGGTACGAGGCCATCGGCCGGGAAGGTGCGCGGGTTCTCCGCCCAGGCGGCCACCTCTTCCTGGCCTTCCCCTTCATGAACGGCCACCGGCAACAAAGGTTGGCGCCCCGGCTCCCGGTTTGGCAGGCGGCGGAGCCTCCCCCGGGCTTCTACCAGTTTGCGCTGGCCGTGGAAGGGGTTGTCCGGGATTTCGAAGGCTGGGGCTTCCAGCTTCTCGCCCGATCCTGCTCGGGGGTGCTCTTCGGCTGGCAGGACGATGTGCCGGCGCTCCAGAGCCCGGTGCGCTGGTGGCTCAAACATCGCCACGGCAGCCGTCTCGGCCGGATCCTCCACGCCGGGGTCACCGCCGGCCTGGACCGGCTGTTGGGGTTCTGGTACGGCCATACCGTGCTCCTCGTATTCCGCAAACTGGGCTGCCGGCCGGGGTGAATGCCAGCAAGCCGGCAGGGGGATCGGACCTGGGCGTAGCCCCAAGCGTGCCCATGGTGTCCCGGGCCGCGCCGGCTCCCGTGTCGCGCAGCCCAGTGGGGAATCCTCGAAGTCGCCGGTCATGATCCCCCCAAGGAGGTATCCCGTGAAGCGCTGCAACCGGTGTATCCTGCCAGAATCCGTGCCAGGGATCCGCTTCGACGACCAGGACGGCTGCAACTACTGCGGCATGTATCAAGAGCATCAGCCCCTGGGCGTCGACGCCCTGCGCCAGAAGATGGAGCGGCACCGGCGAGTTGGTGCCGCCTACGACTGCATCGTCCCCTGCAGCGGCGGTCGCGACAGCTCCTACGTGCTCTACTTCGTGGCCAGGGAGCTCGGCCTGCGGCCGCTGGCGGTCAACTTCGACAACGAGTTTGCCACCGAGCAGGCGGTAGCCAATATCCGAGCCGCCTGCGACAAGCTCGCTGCCACCCTGCGGCGGGTCGGCTCCGGCCGCAGCCTCGCCAGCAAGGTGGTCCACCACAACCTCCTCTCCTCCGATCGCTACGCCGACCTGAACCTGTGCCGGGCCTGCAGCTACGGCATGTACAGCATCATCTACGGCACCGCCGCCGAGCTGGGCATTCCCATGGTCGTTTGGGGAGACTCCCGCCAGGAGAGTACCCAGGCCGTGAAGAAGGCGGTGGGCAAGCACCTGGCCAAGAAGCGCGGCCGCGAACGCTACCTCAATCCGCATTACCTTCACTACGAATATTTCTACCTCAGGCAGCGCATGGAATTCCCGGTCAAGGGCAACTCCCTGTGGTCCCGGGGAACGCCCCAACTCAGGATAGCCGGCATCGAGGAGATCCATCTCTTCGACTTCGTGGAGTGGGACCGGGGCCTGATCAAGAAGACCATCCAGGAAGAGCTGGGCTGGCGGGCCCCGGAGGGGAGCGTCTCCACTTGGCGTACCGACTGTGCCATCGCGCCCTTGATCAACTTCATCCACACCAAGATCTATGGCTGCACCAAGAGCTGCTTCGGCTACGGCAACATGATCCGCAGCGGCAAGATGACGAGAGACGAGGCCCTGGCCCAGGAGAACAGCTTTCTTGCGTCTCTCACCGACGATTTCGCCGCTGACCTCATGACCCGGGTTCTTGGGCTGTCGCCGCAGCAGGCGCGGACCATCGTCAGCACCTACCGCTGACCCGAGCTCGCGGCGACACCGAGCCGGCGGTCACCGCGCTTGCCGCCGGAACGGGGCCAGCTCGCGTCTGAGCCGGACTCGGTTGCCCCGCCGCCCTCCAATCGGATCGCCATGCCACAAGCCAACAAGATCCGCTGGCTCTGGAATCGTCTGTCCGTCATGTCGGGAGCCGAGGTGCTCTTCCGTGCGCGCCGGACCGCGCAGGCCCGTCTCGAGGCCATGGGCGTCGGGGTGGTCCGACAGGTGCCGCCCCCAGCCGCGCCGACGAGGGGCGGCGATTGGCTACCCCGGCCACAGGCCGACGCCTTTGCAGCCGACGGTTATGCCGCTGCCGCCCGCCGGATCCTGGCCGGCCACTGGCCAGTCTTTGCCCTGGACGACGCCGATCTGGGGCCGCTTCCCAACTGGAACCGGGATCCCCGCACCGGCCGCACCGCGCCTTTGGTGTTCGGCAAGACCCTGGACTACCGGGATCCCAGCAAGGTGGGGGACATCAAGTACCTCTGGGAGCCCAACCGCCACCTGCAGCTGGTGACTGTGGCGCAGGCCTATGCCCTCACCGGCGACGGTTTCTTCCTGACTGGTCTTGCCGGCCAGCTCGACTCCTGGCTCCGCCAGTGCCCGTATCTGATGGGACCCAACTGGACCAGCTCCCTGGAGCTGGGCATCCGCCTCATCAACTGGGCCCTGGTCTGGCAGCTGGCAGGCGGCTGGAGCTCTCCCCTCTTTGCAGGCCCCGCCGGGGAAGACCTGCGGCGGCGCTGGCTGGAGTCCATTTTTCAACACGCCCATTTCATCCAAGGCCACTTCTCCCGGCACTCGTCGGCGAACAATCATCTCATCGGCGAGGCGACAGGCCTCTTCATCGCCACGATCACCTGGCCCTTTTGGGACCGCTGCCGCCAGTGGCAGGCCCTGGCCCACGGCATCCTGGTGGAAGAAGCGGTCCGGCAGAACTGGCCGGACGGCGTCAACAAGGAACAGGCGGTCAGCTACCAGCAGTTCGTCTTGGACTTCCTTGTGCTGGCGCTCCTGGCCGGCACGGCCTGCGGCGTCACCTTCCCGCCGGCCTATCGGGCGATCATCGAAAGGATGCTGGAATATCTGGCCGCCATCATGGATGTGGCCGGCCACCTGCCCATGCTGGGCGATGCCGACGACGGCTATGCCGTCCGCCTCAGTCAGGAGGCGGGGTTCTGTCCTTACCGCTCCCTCCTGGCCACCGGCGCCGTCCTTTTCGATCGTCCGGACCTGGCGGCCAGGGCCCGAATCTTCGACGACAAGAGCCGTTGGCTGCTGGGCGCCAAGGCTGCCGCCCGCTTCCGCACCCTGGCCTCCACCCCGGCTCCGGCTGGCCCCGGCCGGACCTTTGCCTCCGGCGGCTACTATCTTCTGGGCCTGGACCTGGGGACCGGACAGGAGGTCCGCTGCCTGGTGGACTGTGGCCCCCTGGGCTACCTGTCCATCGCCGCCCACGGCCATGCCGATGCCCTGGCCCTCTGTCTGTCGGTGGCCGGCCGGGAGATTCTGGTCGATCCCGGCACCTTTGCCTACCACACCCAGAAGGCCTGGCGGAACTACTTCCGGGGCACCGGCGCCCACAACACCGTACGAATCGATGGCCTCGACCAGTCGGAGATCGGCGGCAGCTTCCTGTGGCTGCGAAAGGCGCGGGCCACCTGCGAGGTCTGGCAGCCAGGTGACGATGCCGATCTCTTCGCGGGTAACCACGACGGGTACCAGCGCCTCGCCGACCCGGTGCTGCACCGCCGGCAGGTGGTGCTCGACAAGAAGGCGCGGGAGATCGTCGTCACCGACACCCTGGAATGCCGGGGCCAGCACATCGTCGAACGTTTCTGGCATCTTGCCGAGGGCTGTGAGGTCAGCCGCGATGACGGCGGGGTACTCGTGCAAAACGGGCCGGTGCGGGTGGCGCTTGCCGCCAGCGACGCCGGCGAGCTGATATTGCGCCGCGGCGAGGAAAAGCCGCCGTGCGGCTGGGTCTCACGCTCCTTCGACAGGAAGGTTCCCAGCACCGCCCTGGGAATGCTAAACTCCGTTATTGGCACCACAACACTGGTCACCCGCCTGCGGATTCTTTCGTGGTGATCAGCCTGCGGTGCAGCACATTCTGACGCGACAAGGGGGCAAGCGCGGTGCGAATCAGCATCTTCGGCATGGGGTACGTAGGGGCTGTCTCTGCCGGCTGTCTGGCCGGCCAAGGCCACCGGGTGACCGGCGTCGATCCGGTGTCTGCCAAGGTGGACCTTATCAACCAGGGCCTGACCCCCATCATTGAAAAGGACATCGCAGAGCTGATCTGGCAGGGGGTAGCAGCCCAGCGGCTCACCGCCACTGTCGACACCCGGCAGGCGGTGGCGGCAAGCGAGCTGTCCCTGGTGTGCGTCGGCACCCCCAGCCAGCTGAACGGCAACCTCGACCTGCGCTACATCCGGCGGGTCTGCGAGGAGATCGGCGCCGCGCTCCGGGACAAGGACGCGCGCCACGTGGTGGTGATCCGCTCCACCATCCTGCCGGGCACCATGCGAGGGGTGGTCATCCCCACCCTGGAGGAGCACAGCGGCAAGCGTGCGGGATCCGACCTCGGAGTCTGCAACAACCCGGAGTTTCTCCGGGAAGGGACGGCGGTCTGGGACTTCCACCATCCACCCAAGACCGTGATCGGCGAGACCGACCCGGCCAGCGGCGATCTTCTGGCCAGTCTCTATGCCGGGCTCGACGCCCCGGTCTTCCGCACCGACATCGAGACCGCGGAGATGGTGAAGTACGCCGACAATGCCTGGCATGCGGTCAAGATCGGCTTTGCCAATGAGATCGGCGGGTTTTGCAAGAAGGTCGGCATCGACAGCCACCGGGTCATGGAGATCTTCTGCCAGGACACCAAGCTCAACATCTCGGCCAACTACCTCCGTCCCGGCTTCGCCTTTGGCGGCTCCTGTCTGCCCAAGGACTTGCGGGCCCTGACCTACAAGGCCCGCTCCCTGGACCTGGAGCTGCCCCTCCTCTCCTCTGTCCTGCCCAGCAACGAAAGCCACCTCCACCGATCCTTCCAGATGATCATGGACAAAGGCCGCAGAAGGATCGGGGTCCTGGGCTTCAGCTTCAAGGCCGGCACCGACGACTTGCGGGAGAGTCCAGTGGTGGAGCTCATCGAACGGCTATTGGGTAAAGGCTGCGACCTGCGTATCTACGACCGCAACGTCAACTTGGCCCGGCTGGTGGGCGCCAACCGGGACTACATCCTCAACCACATCCCCCACATCTCGAAGCTGATGGTGCCGACCCTGGACGAGGCCCTGGAGCACGGCGAGACCATCGTGATCGGCAACGGCGACCCGGAGTTCCGGAGCATCCTGCTGCGGCTGCGGCCTGAGCAGTTCCTGGTCGATCTCGTCCGGATCGCCGATTCCCCCAAGCCGACGGAGCGGTACGATGGCATCGGCTGGTAGGCCTCTTCGGGTCCTCATCATCGTCGAGAACCTGCCCCTGCCCTTCGATCGCCGGGTCTGGCAGGAGGCCAACACCCTGGCCGCCGCCGGTCATCGGGTGTCCATCATCTGCCCCACCGGCAAAGGCTTCGAGGCCCGCTACGAGGAGCTGAACGGCATCGCCATCTACCGGCACCCGCTGCCGTTGGAGGGCGAAGGGGCCATGGGCTATGCGGCGGAATACGCCTCCTCGCTGTTCTGGGAATTCGTACTGGCCATCCGGGTGTTGAGAGAGCGGGGCTTCGACGTCATCCAGGCCTGCAACCCGCCGGACACCATCTTCCTCATTGGCCTCTTCTTCAAGCTCTTCTTCCGCAAGAACTTCGTCTTCGACCACCACGACATCAACCCCGAGCTCTACATCGCCAAGTTCGGCCGCAAGGACGTGCTGTACCGTCTGATCTGCCTTCTTGAGCGGTTGACCTTCATGACCGCTGACTGCAGCATTGCCACCAACGAGTCCTACCGGCAGATTGCCATCAGCCGAGGCCGCATGCCTCCGGAGAAGGTGATCGTCGTGCGCAGCGGCCCAGCCCTGGACCGCCTGCAGATCGTGCCCGCCAATCCGGCCTGGAAAAAGGGCAAGGCCTATCTGGTGGGCTACGTCGGGGTCATGGGCAAGCAGGAAGGGCTGGACCACCTCCTGGCGGCCGTCAAGATCCTTGTCGAAGAAATGGGGCGGACCGACGTCCATTTTGTTATTATCGGGGGCGGCACCGAGCTGGAGGCTGCCAAGTCTCTGTGCACCCGGATGGCGCTGGGATCCGTCGTCACCTTCACTGGCCGCATCCCGGATGCCCCCATGGTGGAGGCGCTGTGCACCGCCGATGTCTGCGTCAATCCGGACGTAGCCAACGAGATGAACGACAAGTCCACCATGAACAAGATCATGGAGTACATGGCCCTGGGCAAGCCCGTGGTCCAATATGACCTCACCGAAGGCCGGGTATCCGCCCAGGAGGCCAGCCTGTACGCCGAGCGCAACAACCCCCGGGATCTGGCCGCCAAGATCGCCTATCTCCTGGACCGGCCGGAGCTGCGACGGCAGATGGGCGACTTCGGTTTCCGGCGGGTGCGGGCCGACCTGCACTGGGGCGTCGAGGCCCCCAAGTACCTTCGGGCCATGGAGAAGCTGGGCGCCGCCAGGTAGGCCAGGGGCTGCCGATTGCCGCGAGGCCCTGCCCGCTCATCCCGAGCGTCTGGACCGCAATCCCCTCTGCGAGGCTGAAGAAAAAATGTCCACGTCCTACAAGACGACCACCATGTCATGGCTGCTCCTGGCGGCCATGATTCTTGCCTTGGCGCTGGCTTTTCGTCTCGGCCTGGAAAAGCTCCTGGTGCGCTGGGATACCGGGGACAACGACTACGGCTATCTGGTTGTCCCCCTGGTCGTCTACCTCTTGTGGGACGCCAAGGAGCGGTTCCGATTCACCGAGCTCTCCTGGAGCGGCCTCGGCCTGCCGATCGCCCTGCTGGCTGCGATCGTGGCCGTCCTGGGAGAAAAGGGCTCCATGGAGACCGCCCTGTTCATCGGTCTGTGGGGGACGGTCGTGGCCGTCTTCGCCATGCTCTATGGCAGCCGTGTCCGCCGCCTGTGGTTCCCCCTCCTGATCCTCTTCTTCATCACCCCCCTGCCGCCGTTCCTCAACAACCTTCTCACGTTCCGGTTGCGGATGGTGGCCAGCACCCTGTCGGTGATGCTGCTGCGGGCGAGCGGGGTCACCGTCTTCCTGGAAGGCAATGTCATCGATCTGGGCGGCAACCAGTTGGAGGTGGTTGATGCCTGCAGCGGGCTGCGCTACTTCATGCCCATGATCCTCATGGCCCTCCTGGTCGGGTACTTCTTCACCAGGGGGGCTTGGCGGCGCGGCATGCTGTTGGCCCTGGTGCTGCCCCTGTCCATTGTCACCAATGCGGTGCGGATCTGGATTACCGGCCTCCTGACCGTAAGCGGCCATCCGGAAATGGCGGAGAATCTCTTCCATGACTTCTCCGGCTGGTCCATGTTTGTCTTGGCGACTGCCATCCTGGCCGCCTGCGGCTGGCTGTTGATGCGGATCGGCCGGCCACCGCAACCGGCGGTGCCGACGACCATTGAATCTGGCAGCCGGCCCACCACTCCAGCCGTGCAGGTCGGGCTTGCGGCCTCCATGATCCTGCTCTTTGCGGGCAGTGGTTGGCTGCTCACTGCCACCCCAGGAGCTGCCAGCCCTCCTGCCAGGGAGAGCTTTGCCAGCTTTCCCATGACCATTGGCGACTGGAAAGGCGAGCGGCATCACCTGTCCAAAGAGATCCTGGACCGCCTCTGGGCCGACGACTATGTGGATGCCACCTTCACCCGCCCCGACTCCCCGAGCCAGATCCTGCTCCTGGTGCCTTATTACAGCTGGCAGGGCACGGGGCACACTGCCCACGCCCCCCAGGCCTGCCTTCTGGGGGGCGGCTTCGAGATGGAGCAGAGCCGCCCTTTGCGGATCCGGGTCAGCCCCACCGAGGAGATCGAGGTCCAGAGCATGATCCTGCGGCGGGGAGACCTCACCATGCTGGCCAGCTACTATTTCCTGCAGCGGGGAAGGGTGGTGACCGACCCGTGGCGGAACAAGCTGTTTCTGGTTTGGGACTCCATCACCCGGCAGCGAACCGATGGCGCCCTGGTGCGGGTGGAGATGGCTCTGGGCCAACAGGTCTCCCTGGAAGAGGCCCGGCAGGAGCTGAGCGACTTCCATGCCCGACTCTGGCAGCTTCTACCGCGCCATGTGCCTTCTTGAAACCGGATCCCGGATCAACCGTCTGATCCTTTGTTGAGTCGCAAGCCACGTCCACCGGCCGGCACCTGCCGTTCCGCAGCCCCAAGCATGCGAGGGCCCGGGCCAAGGTCAGGACTGCCAACCTCGTTCCGGAGTCCAGCGCCCCATGAATCGACGAACGGCTTTGATCACCGGCATCACCGGACAGGACGGCGCCTATCTCGCCGAGCTTCTGCTGGAAAAGGGCTATGAGGTGCATGGCATCAAGCGCCGCACCTCCCTCTTCAATACCGACCGTATCGACCACCTCTACAAGGATCCCCACGAGGCGGACCGGCGCTTTATCCTCCACTATGGAGACATGACCGACTCCTCCAGCCTGCTCAGGGTCGTCCAGGAGGTCCAGCCGGACGAGCTGTACAACCTGGCTGCCCAGAGCCATGTCCAGGTCTCCTTCGAAGAGCCGGAATACACCGCCGACTCGGACGCCCTGGGCGCGCTCCGGCTCCTGGAGGCCATCCGTATCCTGGGCCTGTCAGGGAAGACCCGGTTCTACCAGGCCTCCACGTCCGAGCTCTACGGACTGGTGCAGGAGGTGCCCCAGAACGAAAAAACGCCGTTCTATCCCCGCTCACCATACGCGGTAGCCAAGCTCTATGCATACTGGATCACGGTCAACTACCGGGAGGCATACGGCCTGTATGCCTGCAACGGCATCCTTTTCAACCACGAATCTCCGGTGCGGGGCGAAACCTTCGTCACCCGCAAGATCACCCGCGCCCTGGCCCGGATCAAGCTCGGCCTGCAGGATCGCCTCTTCCTGGGCAACCTGGATGCGCGGCGGGACTGGGGCCATGCCCGGGACTATGTGGAGATGATGTGGCTCATGCTCCAGCAGGAGGCACCTGACGACTTCGTGATCGCCACCGGTGAGCAGCATACCGTCCGCGAATTCGTGGCCACCGCTGCCGCGGAGGTCGGGATCAACCTGCGCTGGGAAGGAGCCGGCCGCCAGGAGAAGGGCTATGATGCCGAGTCAGGGCGTTGTCTGGTGGAAGTGGACCCCCGCTACTTCAGGCCCACCGAGGTTGAAATCTTGCTGGGGGATCCTACCAAGGCCCGGACGGTCCTGGGCTGGCAGCCCCGGACCCGCTTCAAGGCTCTGGTCCAGGAGATGATGCGCGACGACCTCAGGCTGGCCGAGCGGGACCACCTGTGCTCCCGGAAGGGGTTCCAGGCCTTCTCCTACCATGAATGACCGCCATGCTCACCCAGTTGACCCCAGACACCAGAATCTATGTGGCCGGTCACCGGGGACTGGCGGGCTCCGCCTTTCTGCGCCGCCTCGCTGGAGCGGGTTATCGCACCCTCATCACCCGCACCCATGCCGAGCTTGACCTCACCGATCAACAGGCCGTGCACACCTTCTTCCAGGCGGAACGGCCCGAGGTGGTGATCCTGGCTGCGGCGCGGGTGGGCGGCATCCTGGCCAACAACACCTATCCGGCCGATTTCATTTATGATAACCTGACGATCCAGACCAACGTCATCCATGCTGCCTGGCGCCACGGCGTGCAGAAGCTGCTCTTTCTTGGCTCCAGCTGCATCTACCCGAAGCATGCTCCGCAGCCCATGCGGGAGGAGCACCTCCTGACCGGGGCCCTGGAGCCGACCAACGAGCCCTATGCGGTGGCCAAGATCGCGGGCATCAAGATGTGCGGCGCCTACAACCGGCAGTATGGCACCCGCTTCCTGTCCGTCATGCCGACCAATGTCTATGGCCCGGGTGATCACTACGACCTGGAGACCTCCCACGTGCTGCCCGCCCTCATCCGCAAGTTTCACCTGGCCAAGTTGGCGGCCAAGGGCGACCAGGTCGCCATCGCTGCCGATGAGCGCCGCTTCGGCCCCATTCCCCAGCCGGTCCGGCAGGCCCTCGGCCTGGAGGCCGCCGCGGCGGCCGCTGAGCCGTCGGTCATGCTGTGGGGAACCGGGCAGGCCCGGCGGGAGTTTCTCTTCGTCGACGATCTGGCGGATGCCTGCATCTTCCTGCTCGAACGATATGACCCGGCAGAGGTGGGCGAGCTGGTCAACATCGGCACCGGCGAGGACCTCACCATCAGCGAGCTGGCAAGCCTGATCGCCGGGGAGGTGGGCTTTGCCGGCCGGGTCGTCTTCGACCCCACGATGCCGGACGGCACGCCCCGGAAGCTCCTGGATGTCAGCCGGCTCACGGCCCTGGGGTGGCGTGCACACACCCCGTTGGCAACGGGCCTCCGCCTGACCTATGAGGCGTATACCCAGGCCACGGAGCCTGGGCAGAAAGAGGGCTGATGGCGTGATTCAGCAACAGGTCCGCATCCTCAACAACTTCCGCATGGTCGCGGACGCAGTTGCCATCATCGCCGCAGGCTATGGGGCCGTCTTCGCCACGGCGTTCAGGCTCGAGCCGGGATGGACCATGGACACCGCGGCCTTCGTGGGCTCGGTGATGCTGGTCATGTTCCTGAACAACTACGTGATGGGCCGCCTGCATCTGTACAGCGACGAGCGGATGCTCCGCAGCCTGGGCATGGTCTGGGCGGTGCTCCAGGCCCTGGCGGTGGACTTCATCGTCCTCACCGCCGGGGTGTTCATGGTCGAGCCCATCGGCTACCCCCGGGAATTCCTGTTCTTCTTCTTCCTGTTCAGCCTGGTGCTGGTTCTGGGGGAGCGGCTGCTGGCGCAGGTCTATATCCATTTTCTCGCCCGCTCCGCCTTTCATGCCCGCAAGATCCTGGTGGTGGGCAACCTGGCCCGGGGGCAGCTGGTTTCGGACCTCTTGGCGCGCCAGCTCTCCTGGGGCCACACGGTGATCGGCCGTCTTTCCGCCGGCGCCGGCGGCAACGGGACGGGCAGCGACAGCCTGGGCTCCATCGAGGACCTGCCGCGGATCATCGTCGAGCATCCGGTGGACGAGGTGGTCTTTGCCGTGGACGGCGACCGCAAGGTGGATCTGGGCCGCTACCTGGGCATCCTCCGCCGTACCGGCATCCCGGCCCGCATCCTGCCGGCCCTCTGGCAGCCGGGGGAGTGGCTGCTGTCTGTCGAGCACTGCCAGGATGTGCCCTTTTTGACCCTGCGCGGCGACAACTTCAACGCCACCGGGCTGTTGTACAAACGGCTGCTGGATATCGCCGGCGGTTTGGTGGGTTGTCTTCTTCTGCTGGTGATGTTCCCCCTTGTGGCCCTGGCCATCGAACTGGACTCCCCGGGTCCGGTGCTGTTCCGCCAGAAACGGGTGGGGCAGAACGGCCGCATCTTTCATCTGTACAAATTCCGGTCCATGTACCAGGATGCAGAGGCGCGCAAACAGGAGCTCATGGCCAGGAACGAGATGCAAGGAGCGATGTTCAAGCTCACCGACGATCCCCGGATCACCCGGGTTGGCCGTTGGCTCCGCAAGACCTCGCTGGACGAGTTTCCCCAGTTCGTCAACGTCCTCAAGGGCGAGATGAGCCTGGTGGGCACCCGGCCGCCCACGGTGGAGGAGGTGGAGCGGTACCAGTTCTGGCAACGCCGCCGCATCTCCGCCAAGCCCGGCCTCACCGGGCTGTGGCAGGTGTCGGGGCGCAACAAGATCACCGACTTCAACCAGGTGGTGGAACTGGACTGCCAGTATCTGGATCAGTGGCGCTTCTCCAAGGACCTGGAGATCCTGGCCAAGACCGTTCTGGTTGTCCTGCAGCGCAAAGGGGCTGTCTAGCTGGTGCAGAATGTGGGGCGGAGTTGGCCTATCTTGGGGGAGGAGATGATGAAAAGGATTCGACCGTGCGTCAAGATGCTCTGCCTGCTGCTGGTGGCTGTCCTGGTTGTCGCCTGCAGCAGCTCGGAGGAGAAGAGAGCCAAGTTCTTCGAGCGGGGCAAGGCCTTGCTGGAAAAGGGGGATCTGGTCAAGGCCCGTCTGGAATTCCGAAATGCCCTCCAGATCGATCCCAAGTTTGCTGACGCCTACTTCGAGCTGGGCAAGATCGATCTGCAGAGGGGAGATGCAAAGAAGGCCTACGGCTTCTTTCTCAAGGCTGCCGAGCACCAGCCCGAGCACCTCGGGGCACACCTGGAGATCGGCCGCCTGCTCCTGGCTGGCCGGGAGGTGGCCAAGGCCCGGGAGAAGGCGGAGCTGATCCTGGCCAAGGAGCCGCAGCATCTGGAGGCCCTTTTCCTCAAGGCTTCCACCTTGTTGGCCGACCAGGACCCTGCGGGCGCTCGCCTGATTCTGGACCCCTTGCGAGCCCAAGGCCACACCGAGCCGCCGCTCTATATGCTTCTGGCCACAGCGCACGGGCAGCAGGGTGACCAGCCGGCGGTGGAGGAGACCCTCCAGGCCGGAATGGCGGCCAACCCGGGACATCCGGCGCTCAGGATCGTTCTGTCCGACTTCTACGTCAAGGGCGGTCGCCCCGATGCCGCCATCGCCGTCGTTCGGGAGGCCCTGAAGGCCGATGCCGATCAGCCGGCGCTGCAGCTGACCCTGGCCAGCCTGCTCTGGGACACCGGCAAGCAGGACGAGGCGGCCGCCGCCCTGGCCGCCATGGGCAGCGCCGCCCCGGAGGACGAGCGGACCCAGCTCCAGGTGGCCCAGTTCTTCCTGGGCAAGAAGGAGCTGGACCGGGCCGAAAAGACGCTGGCCGAGGCCATCGGCCGCCTGCCCAAGAGCTTCGACCTGCGCTTCCTGCTGGCAGAGGCCCAGTTCAGACGCCAGGACCTCGACCAGGCCCTGGCCACCCTCAACGAGTGTCTGGCGTTGGACGACGATCAGACGGCGCCCAAGATCCTCCAGACGAAGAACTCCTTGACCCGGGTCCTCCTGGCCAAGAACGATGTTGCTGCTGCCGAGCGGTACGTGGATGAAGTCCTCAAGGAGAACGCTCGCGACGTGGAGGCCCATCTGCACAAAGGCACCATCCTCCTGGGCAAGAAGAAAGGCGGGGAGGCGGTGGCCGAATTCCGCAGCGTGGTCAAAGAAAGGCCAGGCCTCATCCAGGGGCAACTCGGTCTCGCAGAGGCCCACGTCCAGAACCAGGAGCTCGACCTGGCCGCCGATGCCTTGCGCACCGCCCTCAAGACGATCCCGCAATCCCGGGACCTCCGCCGCACTCTGGCCAAGGTCCTGGCCATGAAGAAGGACTATGCCGGTGCCGAAGAACAGCTGCAGCTGATCCTGGAGGACCACCCGGAGGACTCCCAGGCCCAGGCTGACCTGGGTGACTTGGCCTTTGCGGCGCAGGATTACGCCGATGCCGAAAAACAGTATCAGGAGATCCGGGATCTCCTGCCGGACAGCCCGTTCGGCTACCTGCGGCTGAGCCAGGTCTACGCCAGGCAGAACCGCTGGGCCGAGGCCACCGCCGAGCTGGAAAAGGGCTACCGCCGGATGCCCCAGTCCATGCCGCTCCTGGTCGCGCTCATCCAGTCCCTGGTGGCGCAAAAGCAGGGGGAGCGGGCGATTGCCATCTGCCAGGAGCGACTGCGCCAGAATCCCCAGGATGCCTTCACCCACAATCTTTTGGGCAACACCTACGCAGCCCGCCAGGAGTACAAGCAGGCGGAGGCGTCCTTCCTGAAGGCCATGGACCTCATGCCCCAGTGGCCGGCCCCGGCCGGCAACCTGGCCAGGATCTACCTGGCCCAGGGCAAGCAGCAGGAGGCGGTGGCCACCTTCCAGGATCGCCTGCAAGCCAACCCCAAGGACCTGGGGACGGCCATGACCCTGGCCCTTCTCTTCGAGCAGACCGGCGAGCCGAAGAAGGCCATCCAGGTTTATGAAGACACCCTGCAGGCCGAGCCCGACGCCTGGATGGCCGCCAACAACCTGGCCTTCCTTCTGGCGGAAACCTCCCAGGACCGGGATGGCCTAACGAAGGCCCTGGCCCTGGCCCAGAAGGCCCTGGACAAGAATCCCAACCGGCCGGAGATCATGGACACGGTGGGCTGGGCCCACTACCGGCTGGGTGACTACGGCAAGGCCACCGCCGTGCTGGAGCAGGCTCTGCAGGGCGATCCGGAAAACCCGATCCTCAACTACCACCTGGGCGTGGCGCTGGTCAGGAACGGCCAGCCGGCGGCAGCCCGCTCGCGACTGCAAACCGCTCTTGCCCGGCCCGGCGAGTTCCCGGGACGGGCCGAGGCGGAAAAGGCGTTGCGGGAGCTGCCCTGAAACGCGCCTGCTGCGCACAACCCGCCGCCGCCCAGCCCCTTGCCGCGGACTGGCGGGCAACAACCAAAACCGAAAGAGAACAGGAGGGAACATGAAGACTTGCGCTCTGGCAGCGGCTCTGACGTGTTGGCTGTGGATGGCAGCAGGAGCCGTGCAGGCGGCTGAATCCGTCGCCACCGGGGAGCCGCCGTACATCATCGGCTACGGGGATGTGCTGGAGGTGGTGGTCTGGAAGAATCAGGACCTGAGCCGGGCAGTCACCGTCCTGCCCGATGGCACGATCTCCCTGCCTCTCCTGGGGGAATTGATGGCGGCGGGCAAGACCGCAGGCCAGCTCAAAAAGGAGATCGAAGGCCAACTGGTCCCGTACATGGCCGAGCCGGTGCTGTCGGTGATCGTGAAGGAGGTCAACAGCTTCCTGGTCTTTGTCATTGGCAAGGTGACCCGGCCGGGCAGCATGGCGCTTCACACCCACCTCAACGTCCTGCAGGCCCTGGCCATGGCCGGGGGACTCAACGCCTTCGCCAAGGGCGACGAGATCAAGATCTTCCGCACCGGCCCCGGCGGCGGTATCCAGGTGCTGCCCTTCGATTACGATACGGCGGCAAGTGGAGAGAATCTGACCCAGAACATCCGCCTGGAGCGGGGTGACATCATCGTTGTACCCTGATCCCCTGACGTCCGCCGACTCCCTTCGTGATCGACAGCTTCGAGGCCTTGAGCCGAGGAAACTCACCCCCATGCTGAGCCGACCCCTGCTGTGTCTTCTCGTCCTGGGCGGCCTCCTCTTGACCGCAAGGGTGCCAGACTGTCATGGGCGCTTCACCGCCACCCCTGCCGTCAGCTTCCGGGAGGAATACAACGACAACATCTTCATGGACAGCACCAACCTGCAGGATGATGTCATCATCACCCTCTCGCCCGGATTGACTCTGGTCGAGCAGACTGAGCGCCTGGAGGCCACCCTCGCAGGCCGTCTCGATCTCGTGGACTACGCAGCCCTTGACCGGCTGGATGCGGTGGACCATGACTACAGCGCCCGAACCAGCTATGAAGTGACCCCGCGCTGTCTGGTACGCGCCGAAGCCGCCTACCGGGAGGACTCCCGGCCGGACCGGGACCTGGAGACCACCGGCCTCATTCTCGGCACCACCAGCCGCGAGCGCCAGACCTACACTCTGGGAATCGATCTCGCCGCTACCGAGCTGGGGACCGGTTCTCTGACCTACACACACAATACCGTCAACTTCCGGGAGACCGCTGCCAGCGACTACACCAGCAACAGTCTCATGCCGGCGGCCAGCATCAGGCTCGACAAGTACCTGCCCCGGACCACCGGTGAGACGGCCCTGGCCGCAACCTTCTACGACTACCCGGGGATCGAGATCCGCAACCTGTCCTGGACCGTGGGCTTCTCCCATGAGCTGTCCGAGCGCCGCCGTCTGGCCGCGGCCATCGGTCCGCGGATCACTGAGACCAGGATCGAAAACATCAGGCTCACCGAAGACAATTCCGGCTGGGTTGGCAGGCTGATCTACAGCCAATGGTCGGAATACGCCGAGGTCAACCTCAGTCTGTCCCAGGACATCACCAGCGGCTCTGATGTCATCGCCGGCGCTACCGAGCAAACGGCTCTGAGCGCGGATGGACGGTACCACTTTGGCGAGGACTTGTGGGCCGGTCTCACCGCGGCCTTTCACCGCAACCAGAGCAGCGCCAACGCGCTGTCCACCGGCGACATCGACCGCTACACCTACCGGCTGCGTCCTCGAGTGAGCTGGGATCTGTCAGACACCCTGTCCATGGACCTGAGCTATGTCTGGGTCCTCCACGATAACCGGGATGCCGGCCAGGAGTCCCACCGGAACCAGGTGCTGCTCCGCCTCCACTGGCAGAAATCCCTGGATGACTGACCAGGACGAGGAGCCAGCCTCCCCTGGCCCCCAACTCCGGCCCCACCGAGGAACAGGCATGGACCCACACGCTCTATCACCAGCAGAGGTCATCGCCATCATCAAGCGCCGGCTCCTGAGCCTCATGGTACCGGCGGGCCTGGTCATTACAGCCGCAGCTGCCGTCGCCTTGCTGCTGCCCGCGGTCTACCGGTCCAGCGCTACCATCCTCATCGAGGCGCAGGAGATCCCCGCCGACTTCGTCACGGCGACGGTCACCAGCTACGTTGAGCAGCGGCTCCAGTCGATCAACCAGCGGATCATGAGCACGACCCGACTGCTGGAGATCATCAATCGCCTCAACCTGTACGCCGAGCTGCGAGAAGAGTGGACTACCGAGGAGATCGTGGAGCAGATGCGGGAAGACATCGAGATGACCCCCATCAGCACCGAGGTGACCGATCGCCGTACCGGCCGGCCGAGCGCGGCCACCGTTGCCTTCACCCTGGCCTATGAGGGCAGGGAGCCAGGGACCGTGCAACAGGTGACCAACCTTCTGGCCTCCCTGTTTCTTGAAGAAAATATCCAGGAGAGGGCGCGGCAGGCCGAGGAGACCACCCGCTTCCTGGAGGACGAGTCCACCCGCCTCAAGTCCGAGCTGGCGCAGGTGGAGGCTCAAATCGCCGCCTTCAAGGAGGCGCACGTCCAGGAGCTGCCGGACCTGGTGCCGGTCAACCTCCAGGGCCTGCACACCGCCGAGGCCGGCGTCGCCCGCCTGCAGGAACAGCTCCAGGGCCTGCGGGAACGGGCCGGCTACCTGGAAACCCAGTTGGCCTCGCTGCCGCCGCCGCCAGAGAAGCAGGCCCAGAAGAGCGAGGATGAAAAGCGTCTGGAGGAGCTCAAGATCCAGCTCACCCACCTGCGCAGCCAGTTCTCGGACCAGTATCCGGATGTGATCAAGACCCGGGCCGAGATTGCTGAGCTGGAGGCACAGGTGGCGGCTGCCAAGGCCGCCGAGCCCGAAGCGCCTTCCCCGGACAACCCGGCCAAAGTGACCTTGGCGGCTCAGCTGGCCTCGACCCGGGTTGAGATCGCCGCTACCCAGCGCCAGATGGAGGAGGTCGAGAAATCGATGGCCCAATACCGTGGACGCATTGAGGCCAGTCCCAGGGTGGAGGAGCAGTACAACACCCTCCTGTCCACCCGCCGCAGTGTGCAGGCCAAATACGACGACCTGATGCGCAAGCTCATGGAGGCGCGGGTGGCCAGCGGCCTGGAAAAGGAGCAGAAGGGCGAGCGCTTCACCCTCATCGACCCGGCGCAGCTGCCGGAAAAGCCCACCCGCCCCAACCGGCTGGCCATCCTCCTCATCGGCACTGTGCTGGGCATCGGGGCCGGGGTAGCCCTGGCCGCCTTGCGGGAGCTCGCCGACCACTCGGTGCGCACACCGGAAGCCCTGGCCTTTGCAACCGCCCTGCCGGTCCTGGGCAGCATTCCGGAGATGGTCACGGCTGCGCAGGAAGCCAGGCGGCGGCGGCGGATGGTGCTGGCCCTGCTGGTGGGGTTGGCCGTGGTGGCGGGGGCCCTGGCGGCCATCCACTTCCTGGTGATGGATTTCGACATCCTGTGGGCAAAGATCAGCCATCGTCTGGCGCTGTAGTCTGCCAGGGCACACCGAGGCAATTCCACCAACTGCGGGGGGCACATGAAGCTCAGGAAGGCGTTGGACAAGGCGCGGGAGGCGCGGCAGGACGGGGCGCTGCCAGCGATGGAGGACATTCTGCCGGCCGGGGACCTGGAGGTGCCGGCCGGCGAGCCGCTGGGGCCGGACGCCAGCGGCTACCTGTCACCGGTCTATTCGGAGTCCCGGCGGGTCACCATCGATTCTTCCCTGGCGGCCAGCCACCATTGCGTCTGCCTCGATGCCTCAAGCTGCGACGTCGAGCCGTTCAAGGTGCTCCGGGCCCAGATCCTGCGGCGCACCAGGGAGCACGGCTGGCGGACCATCATGGTCACCAGCGCCCTGCCGAACGAGGGCAAGACTGTAACCACCATCAACCTGGCCGCCACCTTTGCCCGGGAGTTCAGCCAGACCGTGCTGCTGGTGGACTGTGACCTGCACAAGCAGGCCGTCCACAAGTACCTGGGCATTGCCAGCGACCGGGGGCTCATCGATTTTCTCAAGGACCAGCGCCCGCTTTCCGAGCTGATCATGTGGCCCCAGGTGGACAAGCTGACCCTCATCTCCGGTGGCCGCACGGTGCCGGACGCCACCGAGCTCCTGGGCTCGCCCCGGATGCACGCCCTCCTGGCCGAGATGAAGGACCGCTACCAGGACCGGTACATCTTCTTCGACGTGCCGCCCCTCCTGAGCGGCGCCGATGCCATGGCCTTTGCCCCCCTGGTGGACTGTGTGCTGATGGTGGTGGCGGCTGGCCAGACCCCGGTGGAGGAGGTGCAGCGGGCGGTCGCCCTGATCCCGGCGGAGAAGTTCCTGGGCTTCGTCCTCAACCGGCACCTGGGGCCCAGTCAGCGGTACTACGCCTACGGCCGGGACAGCCGCAGCTCAGCGGTGTAGCCCCAGCCAGCGACGCCAGGAGGGGCCGGCCTCCGGGGGCGGCGGCTCCGGGGGGACGGCGCTGGGAGGCGCCGCCGCCTCGCCCGGCGCCGGCGAGGCCGGCCGCAGCAGCCGGGAGCGCTCCTTGAGCTGGTGGTAGGCAGACAGGTAGCGGTCGCTCTTCTGCCGCTCCTCGGCCAGCTGCTCGCGCAGGCGGCGCAGGCCCTCATCCCGGGCCATGTCCAGGCGCCCCTCCATGGCATCCAGCTGCCAGCGCAGCTCCTGCTCCAGGCGCCCCAGGCGCTGCTCCAGGGCCAACAGCCGCGCTGCCAGCTCCGGGTCACCCGCCGGCGCCGCCCCGGCAACCGGCGCCGGTGCCGCCTCCGCCAGCTCCGTCCCGAAGCCGATCCCACCCCGATCCGCCATCACCTGCTCGATCACCCCGGCGTCGATCTGCGCCAGCTCGTCGGCATAGCCGTAGACCAGGGCTGCCTCGCACAGCAGATTGATGGCCCGCGGCACCCCCCGGGCCAGATCGTGGATGCGCGTGAGGGCCGCCGGGCTGAACAGCTCCGGGTCGCCGCCGGCGGTGGTCAGGCGGTGGCGCACATAGGCCTCCGTCTCCTCCCGGCTCAAGGCGCCCAGGTGGTAGGTCACGGCAATCCGCTGCGTGAACTGGGCCAGCCGCGGCTGCTGCAGCTTGGCCCGCAGCTCGGGCTGACCCACCAGCATGATCTGCAGGAGGGCCCGCTCGTCCGCCTGGAGGTTGGAGAGCATCCGCACCTCCTCCAGGGCGACATCGCTCAGGTTCTGGGCCTCGTCGATGATGAGAAGACACCGGCGGCGGACGGCATAGCGCTCGATGAGGAAGCGGTTGAGCTGCTCCAGGTGTGCGGCCTTGCCGGTGCCGGCCGGCTCGATCTCCAGCTCCTGGAGGATCATCACCAGCAGGTCCTCGGCGGTGACGCCGGTGTTGGCGATGAGCGCGACGTCGGTGCTCCGGCCGATCCCATCCAGGAGATGGCGCACCAGGGTGGTCTTGCCGGTGCCGATCTCGCCGGTGAGGAGCACGAAGCCCACCGCCTCCGCCACCCCGTATTCCAGGTAGGTCAAGGCATTGGCGTGCTTGTGGCTCAGGTAGAGAAACCGGGGGTTGGCGCTGATGGTAAAAGGCTTTTCGGTGAGGTGATAGAAGACTTCGTACATGAATGCTCCGGATGCAAGCGGACCTTGGAGGTCGAGCCAGGCTCGACCTCAGGCCACCGGCGGCTCATCAGGCAGGAGGAACATGATCTGGGTGCCCTGGCCCGGGCGGGAGCAGATATGGAAGCGGCCACCCAGAAGACCGACCCGCTCCCGCATGGCGACCAGGCCGTGCACCCCCGCCTCCTGCTCCTGGCCGTCCCGGGACAGGATGGTCTCCACATCGAAGCCCTGGCCATCATCCTCGATCGATACCTCGAGACAGCCCTCCCCCTTGTGAGCCGCCACATGGACCTCGGTGGCCCCGGCATAGCGGGCGATGTTCTGGACCGCCTCCTGGACGATCCGGAAGACGAAGAGATTGCGCTGGACCCCCAGCCCCGGGCCGGATTCCTCGCCGGCGCCGGCCGGCATACCGGTCACCTCCAGCTGGTAATGGACGCCCCTGCCGCTCAGATAGCGCTCCAGAAGCCAGCTCAGGGCTGGCTGCAAGCCCAGCTCGTCCAGAAGGGTTGGCCGCAGCTCGTCGATCATCTGCCGCAGCCCGGCAACGGTGGCGGCCATCTGGTCCCGGAGCCGATCGATCTTCCCCTTGAGGGCCTCCTGGCCGGGAAGGGTCATCTTGAGATAGTCCAGGGACATGAGCACCGCATTGAGATTCTGGCCGGTGTCATCATGGAGCTCCTTGGCCAGCCGCTGGCGCTCCTCCTCCTCGGCGGTGATCACCTTCATGAGCAACCGGGCCAGGAGCCGGCGGTTGGCCTCGATCTCCCGGGTCCGCTCCACCACCCGCCCCTCCAGGAGAAGCTTGTCCTGCTGGATGCGCTCCAGAGAGGCGGCCAGACGAGCGCGCATCTCGTCGAAGCCCTGGGCCAGGGTGGCAATTTCATCCCGGCTGGACACCTCCACCGGTGACGCGAGATCGCCGCCGCCGATCCGGCTGGCCGCGGCGATGAGCGAGCGCACCGGCGCCACCAGGTTGCGGCTGATGTCCAGGACCAGCCAGAGGGCCACCACCAGGGACAGGCCGCCCAGGGCCAGGAACCAGGCCCGGAGACGCTTGGCCGGCGCGAAGACACTGCCCTCCCCCACCCGCACCGCCACCCCCCAGGGCGCCACGGTCAGGGGGACAAAGGCCAGCATGTCGCGGCTGCTGGGGGCCTCCCCCTCGTGGCAGCGATGGCACCGGCCCACCGAGCTGCGGCCCTCGGCGATCAGGCTGCCCAGGAACTCCTCGTGATCGCTTTCGGTCAGGATCCGTTCCGGAATGTTGGAGGACAGGATCAGGCCGTTGCGGTCCAACAGCTCGATCACCGTGTCCCGGCCCTCGGGAATCGCCTTGATGATCTCGGTCACCACAAAGGTGCGGGGATTGATCTCCCCGCCCACGACCCCGATCATCTGGCCATCGGGACGGATGAGGGGCACCAGGGCCAGAATGACTGGCTCCCGCTCCGGGCCCAGGGACAAGACATTGGAGACCCGCGGCCGCCGCTCGGCCAGAACCTGCCGCACCTCCTGAACGCCGAAGAGCGAGCTGCGCCGGCCTGCCTCCGGATAGACCAGCACCACGTGCCCGAAGTTGTCCAGGAAGAAGATGCGGTCTGTGAACAGGGAATACTGGTGCACGGCGTGCAAGGCCTCCTGCTCCGGCTCCCAGTCGCCGTCGCCCAGGTCGATGTCGCCGGACAGGGCGATGTAGGACAGGCGGTTGAGGTTGTCTTCCAGCAGCTGATCGACGTAGCGGCTGTTCAGGCGGGCCAGCTCCAGGTGGGAGGCCAGGGAGCGCTGGATGGAATCCTCGATGCTCAGGTAGCTCGCCACCCCCAGGCCCCCCAGGATGACGACGATGCTCAGGAGCACCGACAGGATGATCTTCTTGACCATGGGACAGCGCCAACGGAATCCTGGGTGAGAGGCTGGTCCGGGGGGACGGAAACCGCATGCAATCGTTGGATTGTGCCGTAATGCCTTCGCCAGCGCAACCAGAAAGCCGCTGCCAGCCCGCAGCGGAACCCCTGTCATCTGCCAGGCCGACCCGGCGGATGACAGCGACCGCTGATCTGCTATAATGCGGCCTTCCGCCAGCGCCCCTGGCCCGCCACCCCTGGTGCCCACGAACCGTTAAGGAGGACTGCCCGCCATGCCGGATCGGATCTTCAATTTCAGCCCCGGCCCCGCCACCCTGCCTGTTCCGGTGCTCCGGCAGGCGGCCCAGGACATCGTCAACTACCAGGACCTGGGCATGGGGCTCATCGAGATGAGCCATCGCAGCAAGCCGTTCATGGCCATCGTCGACGAGGCCGACCGCCTGCTGCGGGAGCTGCTGGCCATCCCCGATTCCTACAAGATCCTGTTCCTGCAGGGCGGCGCCTCCACCCAGTTTGCCATGGTGCCCATGAACCTTCTGGGCCCGGGCCGCAGCGCTACCTACCTCAATACCGGCACCTGGGCCAAGAAGGCCATTGCCGAGGCCAAGCTTTTTGGCCAGGTGCATGTGGCCTATTCCGGCGAGGCCGGCGGCTTTTGCCATCTGCCAGCCCAGAGCGAATACAGCGTCGCCCCGGGCTCGGAGTACCTCTATCTCGTCTCCAACAACACCATCTTCGGCACCCAGTTCGCGAGCTTCCCCCAGGTGGATGTCCCTCTGGTCTGCGACATGTCCTCGGACATCCTCTCCCGGCCGGTGGACATCAGGCCCTTTGGCCTCATCTTTGCCGGCGCCCAGAAGAACATGGGGCCAGCGGGCGTGACGGTGGTCATCATCCGGGAGGATCTCCTGGACCGGGCGCCGGAGGGGCTGCCCACCATGCTCCGGTACAAGATCCACGCCGGCAAGGGCTCGCTGTACAACACCCCGCCCTGCTTTGCCATCCACGTCGTGCTGCTGGTGCTGCGCTGGCTCAAGGAGCAGGGCGGGGTGCCGGCCATCGCCGCCGCCAACGAGGACAAGGCCGGCCTTCTCTACCGGGCCCTCGATGAGGGCCCCTTCTACCGGGGCCACGCCGACACCGGCTCCCGCTCCCGCATGAACGTCACCTTCAATCTGCCCACCCCGGAGCTGGAGGCCCGCTTCGTCCAGGAGGCTGCGGCCCTGGGTCTGGACGGCCTCAAGGGCCACCGCTCGGTGGGCGGCATCCGGGCCTCCATCTACAACGCCTTCCCCCGGGAGGGGGTGGAGCGGCTGGTGGAATTCATGGCAGCCTTCGCGAAGAAGAACGGCTGAGGCCCTCCTGCCGGCAGGGCGGCCGCCATGGACTACGAGGGGGTGGTCATCCGGCCGCCCAGCGAGGCGGACAGCATCATCCTCCAGGCTACGGTGGGCTGCAGCCACAACCGCTGCCGGTTCTGCGGCGCCTACAAAGGGGTTCGCTTCCGGATCCGCTCCCCGGAAGAGCTGGACCGGGACCTGGCCTGGGCGGCCCGCTTCTGCCAGCGGCAGCAGCGGCTCTTCCTGGCCGACGGCGACGTCCTCTCCCTGGCCACCGGCCGGATCCTGTCCCTGTGCGACCGCATCCGCAAGCAGCTGCCCGGCGTGCGGCGCCTTGCCGCCTACGGCAATGCCAAGGGCCTGCGGGGCAAGAGCCTGGCCGAGCTGGCGGCCCTGAAGAAGGCCGGCCTGGCGCGGGTCTACCTGGGCCTGGAAAGCGGCCACGACCCCACCCTGGCCAGGATGGACAAGGGGGTGACCGCCGCCACCATGATCGAGGTGGGGCAGCGGCTGCGGGCCGCCGGCCTCTTCCTCTCGGTGACCGTGCTTCTGGGCCTGGCCGGCCGCCAGGATTCCCAGGCCCATGCCGAGGCCAGCGGCCGGGTGCTGTCCGCCATGGCCCCCAGCCAGATCGCGGCGCTGACCCTCATGCCCCTGGCCGGCACCCCCCTGGCGGCAGACATCGCCGCCGGTCGCTTCCATCCCCTCCCTGTCCCTGGGCTGCTGACCGAGCTGCGGACCCTCGTCGCGGCCATCGATCTGCCCCGGGTCCAATTCCAGGCCAACCACGCCTCCAACTGGCTGGCCCTGGATGGCCGGCTGCCCCGGGATCGGCACCGCTTCCTGGACGCCATCGACCAGGCCCTGGCCGGCCGCCGGGAGCTGCGGCCGGAATACCTACGCAGCTTGTAGCCATTCCGTTGACGCCGCCGCTGGCCGGGTGGTAATCTCTCACCGTCTGCGGGCGGCCCGCCCGCTGCCCGCCTGTCGCCACCCCGATGTCCCGCAAGGAGGCCCCCATGTCCGACCGTCGCCCCGCCTTCGCCACCCAGGTCATCCATGCCGCCCAGTCGCCGGAGGGCTGGCAGGGCTCAACCGTGGCCCCGGTCTTCCAGACCGCCTCCCACCGCCACGCTACGGCCGAGAGCCTAAGCGACACCTTCGGCGGCAAGACCCAAGACCACATCTACATGCGGCTCACCAACCCCACCAACCGCGTCCTGGAGGAGAAGCTGGCCATCCTCGAGGAGGGCAAGGGGGCGGTGGTGATGGCCTCGGGCATGGCGGCAGTGGCCAACAGCTGCATGGCCCTCCTGCGGGCCGGCGACGAATTCGTCTCCGGCAATTCCATCTTCATGTCCACCTACATCCTTTTCGCCAACATCTTCAAGAAGTACGGCATCACGGCGCGGATCGTCGAGAGCACCGACCTGGCGGCCATCGAGGCGGCCATCAACGAGCGCACCCGTTTCGTCTATCTCGAGACCATCGGCAACCCGAAGATGGATGTGCCGGACATCCGGAAGACGGCGGAGATCGCCCACCGCCACGGCCTGCCCCTCCTGGTGGACAACACGGTGGCCACCCCGTACCTGTGTCAGCCCTTGACCCTGGGGGCGGACGTGGTCATCCACTCCACCACCAAGTACCTCTCCGGCCATGGCGACGCCACCGGTGGGGTGGTGATCGACGGCGGCCGCTTCCCCTGGTCTGGGGAGCGCTTCGCTGATTTCGCCCCCTTCATCGACCGCAAAGGCCCCCTGGCCTTCCTGGACCGGGTCTGGCGGGAGCACCACATCAACTTCGGCACCACCCAGGCCCCCTGGCACAGCTATCTGACGATGATCGGCCTCGACACCCTGGTGGTACGCCTGGAGCGGCACCTGACCAATGCCCAGACCGTGGCCGGCTTCCTGGCCGAGCACCCCAAGGTGACCTGGGTCCGCTACCCGGGCCTGGCCAGCTCACCGTCCCACGGCGTGGCCCGGGAGCAGTTCGGCGGCCGGGGCTTCGGCGGCATGGTCGCTTTCGGCCTCGCCGATCAGGCGGCCTGCTTTCGGTTCATCAACAGCCTCAAGCTGGTATACCACCTGGCCAATCTGGGGGACTGCAAGAGCCTGGCCATCCATCCCTACTCGTCCCAGTACCTGTCGTTCCCGGAGGCCACCCGCCAGGCCCTGTCCATCGTCCCGGACATGGTGCGGTTGTCGGTGGGCATCGAGGCCGCAAGCGACATCCTGGCCGACCTCGACCAGGCCCTGGCCCGGGTTTGAATATCGAATATTGAACAAGGAATGTCCAACTGCACAAGGGACCGGCAGAACTGATCCGAAACGTCAACGACCGGTCCCTTCATCCTTCGAAATTCCTTGTTGGACATTCTGCGCTTCGCAAGAGCCTTCCCGTGAGCGAATACATCGAGCATGATGCCACCGGCCGCTCCGTGGGCCTGGTGGAGAAGCGCTTCCTCACCTTTGCCCAGGAGGAGCCGGGCCTGGCCCTGGAGAGCGGCAAGACCCTGGGCCCGGTGACCCTGGCCTACGAGACCTACGGTACCTTGCGGCCGGCCAGGGACAACGCCATCCTCGTCCTCCACGCCCTGTCCGGGGACGCCCATGCCGCCGGCTACCACTCCCTGGATGACCCCAAGCCCGGCTGGTGGGAGACCATGATCGGGCCGGGCAAGGGGATCGACACCGATCGCTACTTCGTGATCGTCTCGAACATCCTGGGCAGCTGCATGGGCTCCACCGGTCCCGCCTCCCTCAATCCGCGCACCGGCAGGCCCTACGGCCTGGACTTCCCCCTGGTCACCATCGGCGACATGGTACGGGCCCAGAAGGTCCTCATCGACCACCTGGGCATCCAGGAGCTGCTGGCCGTGGTGGGCGGCTCCATCGGCGGCATGCAGGTCCTGGAATGGGCGGTCCGCTATCCGGAGATGGTGCGGGCCGCCATCCCCTTAGCCACCACCGCCCGCCACTCGGCCCTGGCCATCGCCTTCAACGAGGTGGCCCGCCAGGCCATCATGGCCGACCCGGACTGGCACCAGGGCCACTACTATGGCGCGGCCAAGCCCAACCTGGGCCTGGCGGTGGCGCGGATGATCGGGCATATCACCTACCTGTCCGACGAGGCCATGCGGTTGAAGTTCGGCCGCCGCCTCCAGGACAAGGCCAAGGTGGATTTCCATTTCGGCATCGACTTCCAGGTGGAGAGCTACCTGCGCTACCAGGGCCAGAAGTTCGTGGACCGTTTCGACGCCAACGCCTTTCTCTACATCACCAAGGCCGCCGACTATTTCGATCTGGCAGAGCAGCATGGCGGCGGCTCCCTGGTCCAGGCCCTGGCGAAAAGCCGCGCCCGGTTCCTCATCGTCTCCTTCACCTCGGACTGGCTCTACCCCACCTACCAGTCCCGGCAGCTGGTCCAGGCCCTGAAAAAGAACGGCGCGGACGTCAGCTTTTGCGAGATCAAGGCCGACTGCGGCCACGACGCCTTCCTCCTGCCCATCCCCCGCCTGGGCGAGCTGGTGCGGGGCTTCCTGGAGCGGGTGGCGGCAGAGGATGGGGAGCCGGGGGGCGAGGGATGCGCTACGACCTCGAGGTGATCGCCTCCCTGGTGGAGCCAGGGGCCACCGTCCTCGATCTCGGCTGTGGCGAGGGGGATCTTCTTGACCTCCTGCGCCGGGAGAGGGGGGTCAAGGGCTCGGGCATCGAAAAGCACGAGGACGAGGTCTCCCGCTCCATCGCCCGGGGGCTCACGGTGCTGCAGGGCGATTTCAACCAGGAGATCGCCGACTACGCCGACGGCCGCTTCGACTACGTCATCCTCAGCCAGACCCTGCAACAGGTTTTTGCCCCGGACCAGCTCCTCCGGGAGATGCTGCGGGTGGGCCGCCGGGGTATCGTCTCCTTTCCCAACTTCGGCCACTGGGCCATCCGGCTGCAGCTGCTCCTGGCGGGGGTCGCCCCGATCTCCCGCAGCCTGCCCTATGAGTGGTATGATACGCCGAACATCCGGGTCATCACCCTGAAGGACTTCCGGCAGTTCGCCCGGAAGAAGGGCTTCCGGATCCTCACCGAGATCGACATCGACACCGACGCCCGCCAGGCCAAGGGCCGGATCGTCCGCGTCGCCGCCAACCTGCGCGCCACCTATGGCATCTTCCTCATTGGGCAGCAGTCTGCCTGATCTGCGCAACCTGCCCCGGCCGGCCCTGGAGGCCTGGGCCGAAGGCCAGGGCCTGCCCGCCTTCCGGGGCCGGCAGATCTTTGCCTGGCTCTACCGGTCCGGAGTCAGCTCCTTTGCCGAGATGACCGATCTCGGCCGGGATCTTCGGTCCCGGCTGGCCGAGACCGCCTTGATCAGCCAGCTCACACCCGCCTGTGTGGAGACCTCCCGGGACGGCACCCAAAAGTATGCCTTCCGGCTGGCGGATGGTGTGGCCATCGAAAGCGTGCTCATCCCGGAAGAGGGGCATGCCACCTTGTGCCTCTCCTCCCAGGCCGGCTGCGCCATGGGCTGCCGCTTCTGCCTCACCGGCCGCCAGGGACTCACCCGCAATCTCACCCCGGCCGAGATCGTCGGCCAGGTCCTGGGGGTGCGGGATCAGCTGGGGCCGGCCGCCCTGCCCATCACCAACCTGGTCTTCATGGGCATGGGGGAGCCCCTGGCCAATCTGGCCAGCCTCATTCCGGCCTTGCGCATCCTCACCGACGAGACGGGACTCGCCTTCTCCAGCCGCCGCATCACCGTCTCCACCTGCGGCCTCCCGCCCCGCATGGTGGAGCTGGGCCAGGCCATCACCGTCAACCTGGCCATCTCCTTGCACGCCCCGGACGACGCTACCCGCAGCCGGCTGATGCCGGTGAACGACACCTACCCTCTCGCCCAGCTCCTGGCCGCCTGCCGGGCCTATCCCCTGCCGCCCCGCCGCCGCATCACCTTCGAGTACACCCTGATCCGGGATCTCAACGACCATCCCGAGCAGGCCCGGGCCCTGGCCCGGCTATTGCGGGGCATCCGCGCCAAGATCAACCTGCTGGTCATGAACGAGGTGCCGGACCTGCCCTTTGGCCGGCCGGACGCCGAGACGGTGCGCCGCTTCCAGGAGATCCTCCTGGCCGCCCACTACACGGCGCCGATCCGGGAAAGCCGCGGCGCCGACATCAGCGCCGCCTGCGGCCAGCTGGCCGGCCCGCGGGCGGACTGAATGCCCCCCGGCACGTCCGGCCGGAAGGCGTCCTCCGGGCTGACGCGCCTCTGGCCAGCGGTGGCGGCCAGGGGCCTGGCCTCCGGCCCGTTGACTTTCCTGTGGTCGGCCATTATCCTCGAAGCCTATGGAAACGACACT
>JBFMBH010000042.1 GCA_040755095.1 Thermodesulfobacteriota bacterium | reverse complement strand
TTTGCTGGACGCGGTCTTTGCCGCCGGCAGCCGCGGCTGGCTGGCCGGCCTGCTGGTGGCCGCCCTGTGGCTGCCGGCCACCCTGGCGGCCCGCCGCCTGGCTGTGACCTGACGGTGCGCGGGCCGCGCCGGGAGCGGAACGGATCCACCTGCACCCCTGGGAGGCATGCCATGAACAGAAGACGACGGGTGGTGGTCCTGGATGTGGTCGGGCTGACCCGGCACCACTTCGACGAGCCGGCCTTCTGCCCCAACCTGGCCCGGCTGCGGGAACAGGGCCTCCTGGCTGCCATGGCCCCGTGCTTTCCGGCCGTCACCCTGCCGGTGCAGGCGACGCTGACCACCGGCCTTTATCCCGGGCAGCACGGGGTGGTGGCCAACGGCTTCTTCTTCCGGTCCGACTTCCGGGTCGCCTTCTGGGAGCAGGCGGCGAGCCTGGTGGCGGGCGATCGCCTCTGGCAGCGGCTTCGTCATCCCCTGCCGGATCTGAAGACGGCCCTCCTCTTCATGCAGAACAGCCTCTTTTCCGGCACCGAGGTGATTCTCACCCCCCGGCCCCTGCACACGGATGATGGCCTCATCCCCTGGTGCCATTCCATGCCCGTGGGGCTTTACGACCAGCTGGCCGCCGACCTGGGGCCGTTTCCTTTGCAGCACTACTGGGGCCCCCTGGCGGGCATCGCCAGCAGCCAGTGGATCAGCCGGGCCGCCGCGGCCACCATCCACCGCTTCCAGCCGGATCTGACCATGGTCTACCTGCCCCATCTCGACTATGCCTGCCAGCGGCTGGGGCCGGGGCATCCGGCCATCCGGGAGGAGCTGGCCCAGGTGGACGCCGCGGTGGGGGGAATCGTCGCCGCAGTCCAGGAGGCGGGGCTGGCCGGGGAGACGGTCTTTGTCGTGCTGGCCGAGTACGCCTTCTCCGAGGTGGCGGGCGCGGTCTTTCCCAACCGGATCCTCCGGGAGCATGGGCTCCTGGCCGTGCGCACCATCGCCGGCCGGGAGTACCTGGATCTGGAGAACAGCCGGGCCTGGGCCATGGTGGACCACCAGGTGGCGCATCTTTTTGTCCAGCGGGGGGCGGAAGGCCAGGCCCGGGCGGCCCTGGAGCGGACGCCGGGCATTGATCTCGTCCTGGACCGCATCGGCAAGCAGGCCTGGCACCTGGACCATCCCCGGGCCGGCGAGTTGGTGGCGGTGGCCAACCGGGACCGCTGGCTGGCCTATCCCTGGTGGGAGGACCCGGCCCGGGCCCCGGACTTCGCCGGCCGGGTGGACATCCACCGGAAGCCCGGCTATGACCCCTGCGAGCTGTTCTTCGATCCCGAGACCCGGGCGGTCAGCCAGGACACCGGCCTGGTCCGCGGCTCCCACGGCTACCCGCCGCTCAGCGAGCGGGATCAGCTGCCCTTCCTGGTGGCCGGCGCCCTGGAGGACGGGGCCCAGCTGCCGGAGCGCCTGCCTCTGGTGGCGGTGGCCGGCGTTCTGGAGCGGCTGCTCCTCACCGGTCGGCCCTGATGCTCCCGGATCGCCTCAGGGCCGCCAGGGCAGGGGGGTGTCGACGGTGATGGCACCTGGCGCCAGGGTCGCCCGGTAGGCGAGGACCTGGACGCCGGCGGCAGCGGCCTGGTCGAGGGCCGCGGCGTACACCGGGTCGATTCCGGCCTCGGCCTGGAACAAGAGGGCGTCACCACGCTGCACGACGAAGAGCACCGCGGCGCCCTGGCCGGCGGCTGCCAGGGCGGTCAGGTGCCGCAGGTGCTTGGTGCCCCGGACGGTCACCGCGTCCGGAAAGCGGGCGATGCCGTTCCGGACAAGGGTGCAGTTCTTGACCTCCAGAAAGAGGGGACCGCTGGGGAGGGTGAGGAGGAAGTCCAGCCGGCAGTCCGGGCCCAGCCGTACCTCGGGCCGGATGGCCAGCGGCCGGCCCAGCTCCCGGATCACCCCGGCTTCCAGGGCCTCCTGGGCCAGGGCATTGGTGCGGCCGGTGTGGACCCCCACCCAGAAGCCTTCGACCGCCACCATCTCCAGGGTGTAGGCCAGCTTGCGGCCCCGTCGCAGCGGGGCTGGCGACACCAGGACCGGGCTGCCCGGGACAGCGAGGCCCAGCATGCTGCCGGAGTTGGGACAATGGGCCAGGATGCGGCGGTCGCCGGCCAGATCCACCTCGGCGAGAAAGCGCTGGAAGCGCCGGACCAGACGGCCGGGCAGGAGGGGCTCAGGAAAGCGCATGGTCTTCTTGGCAGCTGCTTTTGCAGTTGAACTTTGGGTCTGGATGGGGTAGATAAAGCCCGTTCGGGCGATTAACTCAGTGGTTAGAGTGCCATCTTCACACGGTGGAAGTCACTGGTTCAAATCCAGTATCGCCCACCAGCCCACAACGCGACCCGCCTCCCGGCCCAGGGACGGCGGGTCGCTTCGTTTGGGGGCATCCCGCGGCCGCGGCCCCCTGCCGCTGCCCCGGCCTTTTGACAGCAGGAGCCGGTTGGGCTACGGTAGGCACAAGGCCCCTGGCGTGACGCCCGCCGCCAGATCCGTGGCCGGCGGCGCCCGCACCTCGTCTCGGTGATCCCCGGTGAAGAACGGCGTTATCCTCGCCAAGCTGCAGTCCCTGGATGAGATCCTGGCCCATGTCCAGCCGGATTGAGCCTCGGGCCATCGCCCGGTGTCTCGCGCCCTTTCCCCAGGTTGTCGCCGCCTGGCTGTTCGGCTCGGCCCAGGACGGTGTTGTCCGTCCGGGCTCGGACCTGGACATCGCGCTCCTGTTCGCGTCCGTCCCTGACCTCCCCCTGTTGGCTGACCTGCGTACAGCCCTGCAGCAAGGGCTGGCCATCGAGGAGATCGATCTGGCGGTTCTCAACCAGGCTGGACCGGTCCTGGCCTTTGAGGCCCTGCGAGGCGTTCTGGTCCTCTGCCGGGACCAGGACGTGGTGGCCGACTTCGCCTCGTTGACCGCTCGGTCCTGGGAGGACGAGATGGCCTTTCTCGAACACGGTCTCAGGCTGAGACGCATCCTCCACCGCAGCCCTGCATCGTGAACAGGCCCCGGCAGGCCATGCCGGTCGCCCCGTTCATCCCCCCCTCCAGATCCAACGCCCCACCAGGGGCCGCGTCGACGGGTGCACCCGGGCCTGCCGCCCATTTGGCTGCCGCCGGGTATCCGAGCCCAGGTCATTCCCGCCGCCGGCTGAAGATCCGCACCCGGCCCTCCCCGTAGACCAGATCGTAGCCCGCCCGGATGCGGCCGGCCACCGGGCTGTCCTCCGGCATGGCGTAGGTGAAGATGGCGTCCGGCCGGGGCTCCAGCGTGTCGATCCGGACCTCCTCGGGCCGCGCCATCAAGGCGTCGATGGCCCGGGCCTCGTAGCCCATGCCGGGCCGGTAGCGCAAAGGAAAGACAACGCTGGCCGCCTCGAAGTTGGCCAGGTTGACCAGCCGTGGCTGGGCGGCATAGAGAGCAAAGCCCTGGAGCAGGACGTGGGCCCGCTTCGACGGTCCCTGGGTGTCGAAGACCAGGGGCAGGAAGGTGCGGTCCGGCTGCACCAGGCTGGTGGCGGCCAGGCAGCTGGCCAGCTCCTGGTGCAGGGTCCGGAAGGCTGTGCAGCGGAAGCTGACGTTGGCCAGATGGAGCGCCACCAGGAGCCCTATCGCCAGCCGGCTTGCCCTGCCGGTCCACGGCCAGGGGAGAAAGCCCAGGGCCAGGAGCAGGGGAAAGAGCAGCAGCCGCACCTTGATGACAAAGCCGCCGCCCATCCGGTCCGGGGCCAGGAGGTACACCAGAAGCGAGCCCACGGTGAGGAGCAGAAACGGCTGCCCGAGCCCCGGGCGCCAGCTGGTCCGCAAGCCCCGCAGGAAGTGCCCGCCGCCAAGCCCGTAGACGAGCAAGAGGCCGGCGGCCACCAGGTACTCCCGGTCATGGTGGGCTACCACCGTCTGCATGAAGACGAGGTTTCCGAGGGTACGGCCCAGGGTCCAGACCGTCTTGACGCCGGGCAGCTTTTCGGCCGCCAGGAAATACCACAGGCAGAGACCGCCGGCGGGCGCCAGGGCCGCGGCCAAGAGGAGGGCCTGCCCGGGCCGGCGGCTCGGGCGGTGGCCGATGGCGAGAAACGGGAGGGCTGCCAGGGCCGCGGCTGCCGGGATCAGGTGGCAGAAGTAGATGGCCACCAGGAGGCCGGCCAGGACCACGGTCTCTCTGGCTCCCCAGGCGTCCCGCCGGCGCCACCACCAGGTCAAGGCCAGGAGAAAGAGGGGCATGCCGATGGCGAAGTTGGTGAAGCCTTCCAGGTAGGGGAAATTCCAGACCAGAAGCGAGCCGGCCAGGGCCATGGGCATGGCACCGGGATTGGTCGCGGCCACGAAGAGGCCCACCGCGGCCACAAAGAGGAGGACATAGAGGCTCTGGAACAGCCCATCGGCGATGAGCGGGTCAAGCCCGGCGGGCAGGCCGAGGACAAAGGCCTGGTAGAGCCAGTTGGGCAGGGGCAGGAGGTGGGTCTCGTAATGGGCCCGGAAGACGGCATACCCCGGCTCGTCCAGATGCCGGAGGATGAAGGTGTTGGCGATGTGGCTCATGCCGTCCGCGGTGGGCACGAAGGGCACCGACCAGACGGGCACCAGGTTCAGGAGGGCAAGCGCTGCCAGCAGGAAGAGCCAGCGGCAGGGGCGGCGGTGGGCGGCTGGGGGAGGGGATAAGGGTTCCATGGTCATGACAGGTTGGCACCCCAGCCGCATCATCCTCCCTCGTGCAGCACCACGGAATAGCCGTTGAAGAGGACCCACGCCGGGTCCTGCTCCTGCAGGCCGAGCTGGCGGGCGCTTTCGCTGGTCACCACGGCACAGAGCTCTGTTCCCTCATCGGTACGGACCACAACCTCGGTGGTCGCCTGCCCGGACAGGATCCGGACGACCGTGCCAGAGAACCGGTTGTCCGCCGTGCTCCGGGGCTCCTCCCCACCTTGCTGGAGGAGTAGCCAGGGGGCTTTGACCTCGGCGGTGATGAGTCGGCCGGGGCGCAGGCCGAGCCGCACCAGGCTGTCGTTGGTGATCACCGCGGCCACCCGGGAGCTGCCCATGGTGACGAGGGTCACCCGGCTTTGGATGTCACCCCGCTCGATCGCCTCGACCTTGCCGATGAAGGTGTTGCGGGCGCTGGTCTTCCGCGTCGCCTCCCGATCCAGGTAGTGCCTGGTCACCTGCCGGATCTCCGCCGCCGAAAAGGAGACGCCGGCCGCGGTCAGGCTCGGGGTCGAGTGCCCCATGAGGGTTTGCACGGCTGGGAGTGGCAGGTTGTTCTGGATAAGCTCCACGGCCCGCGCCTTACGGATCAGCTCCGGCGCCCCCAGCCGCTTGGGAAATCCGCATGCCTCTGCACGCTCGTAGAATTTGCGGCGAACAAAGCCGGGGTCCACGGCCAGCCGCCGGGGGGCGGCTTCCGGCATCGGCGGCCGGGCCAGCATCTCCTGGAGCTCCCGGGCCAGGGGCGCAGGAACCGGAACCTCCCTGGGGCCACGGGGGCCGGCCCCGGCCCGGCCAAGCCGCACCACCTGCTCCGCCAAGTCCAGGTCCTGCGAGGGCGCAAAGGCGAGCGCCTCACTGAGCTTGGCACCGGCATACCGGATGAGGAGAAAGATGAGCAGCAGCCGCTGCCGGGAGGCTCGTGCCGCCGGCCGGCGGGGCTCTCCCGCCCAGGCGCGGAACGACTGCTCCAGCCGGGCGAGCTGATGGGCATCGAGGCAGGGACTGTCGTTCGGCGGCTCCGCCCGATGACCATCGTCCTCCATCTCCAGACCTCTGAGCAGCTCTTCCGGTCGTCGCGGCAGCGTTCGCCCCTCCTTCAAAAGAGCCATCTTGACAGCCTCCTGGTTGCCTTGCTAGTGTGGACACGAAAAATATCTCATTCGTGTCTTCTCTGTCAAACAGCGCTGGTGAAGGAGGCAGCCTATGGAAGAGAGCCACGGCGCTGGCGGCGCCTTTCGTTTCGACCGGGTGGAGCTTGCTGGCGCGTTCGGCGACCTCGGGACCCTGTTGCCCATCGTGGTTGCGATGATTCTCATCAACGGACTGAGCCCGTCCGCGGTGTTTCTCTCCTTCGGGCTGTTCTATCTCCTTTCCGGCTGGTATTATCGCCTGCCCGTGCCGGTGCAGCCACTCAAAGCGGTAGGGGCGCTTGCCATCGCTTATCCGGCGCAGGTCACCGAATCCGTGATCGGCGCCGCAGGCATCATCTTCGGCGCCATTCTGCTTTTCCTCACCTGCACGGGCACCGTGGACAGGCTTGCCAGGCTGTTCACCCCGCCGGTCATCCGGGGCATCCAGCTCGCCCTTGGCCTGGTCTTTCTGCGAAAGGGAGTGGAGCTGATCGTCCGGAAGAATCTCTTCCTGTCCGGGGAAGCCGGCGTCCTTGCCGAGTATCACGGCAACCTCATGCTGGGGGTGGTGGTCTTTCTCCTGGTCTTGGCCCTCCTGGACAACAAGAAGGCGCCCGCCGGCCTGGCGGCGCTCGCCGCGGGCATCCTCGCCGGGATAAGCCTTGGCGGGTACGGGCACCTGCAGCCGTCCTTCGGCGCTACTCCCATCCGCCTCCATCTGCCCGCGGCCGGCGATTTCTGGACGGCCCTCACCCTGCTCATCCTGCCCCAGATCCCGCTCACCATGGGCAACGCCTGCGTGGGCACGGCCGACATGTGCCGCACCCTCTTTCCGGAGAATCCGCGGCAAGAGAGATCCGGTGCAAGCAGCTTTGCCTTCACCATGGGACTCGCCAATCTTCCGGCGGGGCTCCTTGGCGCGATTCCCATGTGCCACGGCACCGGCGGGCTCGCCGCCCACTACCGGTTCGGAGCAAGGACCGGCGGGGCGCCGATCATGATCGGGGCGCTGTTCGTGGTGATGGCGATGGCCTTCGGGGAGCTCTGGTTCACCCTCCTGGCGATGATCCCGAACGCGGTCCTGGGGGTACTGCTCATCTTTGCCGGGCTCGAGCTTTGCCCCCTGGTGCGGAGTCTCAAGACCAACGAAGAGTATTTTGTGGCCCTGCTCATCTCCGGCATCGCCATGGCGGTGCCCAACATGGCCTGGGCCTTCGGGACCGGCATCCTCGTGGACATGTTTCTCCGCCGGTTCAAGATCAGGATCTGAGACCGAAGGGCAAGTGGGGCCGCCCGGGAGGGCCGGCGGCGACCAGGCCACCCACGGCACCAACTGTATCCCTGGGCGGATAGCGGCGATCTCGCCCTTGTAGTCGATCTGCGCGGGTCCGGGCGGCGCTGCCCCAGAACTGGGGCCAGATTGTCGTTGACAGGGTTCTCCCAGGAAGACTATCTGTGTCCCTATGACCAGCTCCTGCCTTCACAGGGAAGTCGAAAGGACTTCCGGCCGGGACCAGGCCGGCGCTGTCCGTCGTGCTCGCCGTCACTTCTTCCGCAGCTCGATGACGCCGTCCCAATCGGGCGGCAGGTTCCGGCCGCGCAGGTGTGGATGGGTGGAGCGCAGCACAACCCATCTCGCCCCGGCCGACTGATGGGTCGCGGCTGTCGCCTCCACCCATCTACGCCTCTTGAGCTGCCGATTGAATGGCATGACCGCCGGAAGCCCGCTTTGGTGGCCGTTAAAGGGCGGTGAGGCAAGTCCTCTGTGACGTACGTTGCGCGTCCTCCTGCTCCGTCGGCGGCGCCGAATGCCCGAGCGGCCGCGCAAGAGGCGGCGCCTGTGGAAGAGCAGCGTGGGCAAGGGAAAAAGGCACGGCAGATGTCGAGACCGGCTGTGAAGAGCGGAGCAGGGGAGTCGATTCGTCCAGGTGGCTGCTGCTGCCCCTGCCACACCGGCGCCGGAGTGGTCCATCCAGTGCCTTGTTGCGAGCCATGCCCCTTTTGCACGAAGCCAGTCGCCCGTGGGAGGAGCTGACAGAAGACAGATGTTTGCTGTTCTCTTTGTATGTCAGAATGGCTGGCTGCTTCGCTATCTTCCCTGGACACCCAATCGTTGAATTCAAACTGGCCGTTGCCCGCGAAGCGATCGGAAGGAGATCTGTGCATGGTTGAGGCAGCAAGGAGAGAGGCTACTTATGAAGACCTTTATGGTATCCCTGAAGGCGTCGTGGGGGAAATCATCAACGGTGAACTGATTGTCACTCCCCGACCATCAAGGATGCATGGCTTTTCGGCCTATGCTCTTGGGGGAGAACTGCTGCCTCATTACCAGTTTGGTCGCGGAGGAGGGCCTGGTGGGTGGGTCATCATCGGAGAGCCGGAAATAAGGTTCGGAGAAAATTTCCTGGTACCGGACATAGCGGGCTGGAGAAGAGAAAGATTTCCCCAGTCGGAAGAAACAAATTGGATTTCTGTCTCTCCTGATTGGGTTACTGAGATTCTCTCTCCCAGCACTGTTCGGGTGGATAGAATGAAAAAAATGGCCATCTACGCCGAACATGGAGTTTCTTACCTGTGGCTCATCGATCCTGTGGCCAAGACGCTTGAAGTCTTCAGACTTGAAGCTGGTGGCTGGCTCTTGCGATCCGTCTTCGGTGAAAGTGATAAGGTGCGGGTGGAGCCCTTTGTCGATATTGAAATAGACCTTGAGAACCTTTGGATTGAGTAGAGCCAACTGTATTGAGCCCGGGCAGATTTCTTGAGTCTTGAGTGCACCAGGATCAAGCAGATATAGAAGGGTGCATTACACGTTTGTCCCCGATGAGAACAGCTCTTGTTGGCACCTGCCAACGTAGCGTTTGAAGGCGTCATCCAGGGTGCCGTTGACGATGGCGCAGCGCAAGGCCAGCAGGTTGGCAGGTGCGCGCAGTCCTTGACCAGTGCGCCCATCAGCTCGAGCTTCTTCGCCTCGAACAGCGCCGAGATCTCCTCCATGGTCAGCGCCTTGTCGCCGAGCAGCTCGGGCGCCACGGCGTCGACCCATTGGTCTGCAATCTCGCGTACCCTGTTGCGGGACATGGACAGCTTATCCTTCGGGACCGGCGCAGGGAGAGCAAGGCTCATGGCGTCCCCTCCCGCGCCAGGCGCCGCACCCGACCAGGCCGGCGCTGCCCGTCGTGCTCGCCGTCACTTCTCCCGCAGCTCGATGACGCTGTCCCAGTCGGGCGACAGGTTCCGGCCGTGCAGCTTCTCGATCTCGGCAAGATAGAACAGAGACGGCCCGTCGTCTGGCCGGAGGGCCAGGGTCTGGCGGAAGGCCTGCTCGGCAGGAGCGAAGGCGCGCTCCTGGAAGAGGCGCAGGCCGGCGCCGAAGGATTGGCACCATGGTTGGCACGGCTCACGTTCGGACGGCGGGCCGATGATCTCGTGCACGTCCGCCCAATCCTGCAACCCCTTGAGGCGGAACCGGCCGACCCCCCGGCTGGCCACGAGGTCCGTTAGCGGTGCCAGGAATTCCCAGGTGGCCAGGAGGGAGGTGCCCAGGTACTTGTTCAGGCCCTCCAGGCGGAAGGCGAGATTGACGGACTCCCCGATCGCTGTGTAGTTGAAATGGGTGGAGCTGCCGAGATTGCCCACGCAGGCCTCTCCCTGGTGCAGGGCCACCCTGGTGTGCAGCCGCGGGCCGGCGGCCTGGGCATTGAACTGGGCGACCCGTTGCCGCAGCAGCAGCGCCGCGGCCAGCGCCCTCTGCTGGTGGTCGGTCTGGGGCTGCGGGGCATTCCAGATGGCGAAGATGGCGTCCCCGGCCAGGGCGATGACGGTGCCGTCGGTCTCATGGATGCTGGCGATGGCTGCCTCGTAATAGGCGTTGAGGTGCCGGATGAGGTGCTGGGCATCCATGTGCTCGGCGATGCCGGAGAAGTTGGTGATGTCTGAGGCGAGGATGCTGATCTGTTGGCGGATGCCGCCCGGCTGCAGCATCTCCGGATGCTGCCGGATGGCGGCCACCTGGCGGGGGGACAGATAGAGCGACAGGGAGCGGGCCAGGAGCTGGCTGTCCACGTGGCTGCGGACCGCGTGCGCCAGGATCGCCCAGGCCAGCGCCACCGGAGCCTGGATGCCGGTGACCACCAGCCACGGGTACCAGAGGTGAAGATAGCCGGGCAGGAGCAGCCCGACCCCGGATCCTGCGACCATCACCCCCGCCGCCATTCCGGAGGCCGCCAGCGGCGTGGTCCGGCAGAGGGCCCCGCCCAGGGCCGCACCCAGGACGAGACAGATCAGCCACTCCGCCAGCGGCGGCAGCCGGCGGAGCCACTCGCCACGGATCAGGTTGCAGAGCGCCGTGGCATGGATCTCCACGCCATCGAACCGGGGGCGGCCGCCGAAGAAAGGACTGAGGAAGGTGTCGGCGCGACCGGCGGGCACGGCCAGGGCGTGGGGAGCACCGACCAGGACGATCTTGCTGCGCAGCCGCGCGGCCGCATCCGGGTCGAGGGCGGCCACATAGGGGATGGTGGCGATGGTCTGCGGCGGGCCGTAGTAGTTGAGCCACCAGTCGGCCCAGGGCTGGACTGGCTCGGCCGTCGCCGGCCCGCCGGCCTCTTGGGCCGCGGCCCAGGCCAGGGTCGGCACCTGGTGGCCGCCCACCGTCAGGAGCGGCAGCAGCCGGCGGACCACGGTGTCGCTGTCCTGCGCCACCTCCACCACGCCGCTACCGGCGGCGGCCGCCTGCAGCTGGTCGGCGGGGGGACGGACCGCCAGCCCGGTGGCGATGGCCTGGTCGCCCACCTCCTGGAGATGGCTCCCCAGGATCACGGCGCCGTGGGTGGCCAGGGCCGCGGCCAGCACGGCATCCGCCTCCTGGGGCACGCTCATCACCAGGTCGAAGACCACGAGACGGGCCCCGGCGGCTTTGAGCTTTTCGACCAGCTGGGCGTGCCAGCGCCGATCCCATTCACAGACCGCGGCCTGTCCCAGCTCCTCGCCAGAGTCCTCATCCATGCTGACGATGGCGACCTCGTCCGGCCGGTCGATGGGCTGGAAGGAGAAGGGGAGATCGTAGCTGAGCCGGGTGAGGCCCGGGAAGATCAGCAGACAGAGCCCGCCGGCCACCGCGGTCAGGAGGCTGCCCAGCCAGGCGGTGCGGGGCGATCGATCCCAGCGGCCGAGGGCCATGGCCGATCACCGGGGACGGCCGGCGGCCCGGGAGCCCGGCCGCAGGCTTGGGATTGACCGTTGGCCACGACCATGGCCAACCATGCAGACACGGCAGGCCTGCCAACCCGGACCCCGGCGGCGCGCCTGCCCGGCGGGCAGCCGCCAGCGGCCGGTCCGGGGCCGTGAATCAAAAAGGAGCCAGGAGGAGATCATGCTGGAAGAAACGAGGTCGGTCATTCGTCGTCATCCCCAGGATCAATACGTACCGACGGGCAGCACCCTGACCTTGAGCGTCGAGGTCCAAGCCCGGCTGCGGGAAAGTCGCTTGTCCTACACCTGGTTCGCCAACGGCCGGCCCATTCCGGATCATGAAGGCCCGACGCTGACCATCGACGGGGTCACCGAGGAGCACGTGGGGCTGTACTGGTGTCTCGTCGTCTGGCATCCCAGCCCTGGCGGGAAGGCCAGCCGTGGCGGTCCAGTGATGGAGGCCAGCAGCATGGCCGCGGTGTCGGTCTATGGCGAGGGCTCCATCCTGGTCACCGGCGTGCCGTACCTGGGCGGTGGCGGAGCGCGTGCTGCCGCCGGCGGCTGTCCGGGGCCGGCGGCCGGCTATGTCGTGTTCTGGGGGCCCAACCGCCAGGGCTGGCGGCCGAACCCGGCGAGCGAGCGGGTGCTGGCCGCTGATCCGGACTGGCGCCCTGAGGTGTCCGGCTCGGGCGGCCTGGTCTGGATCCAGTCCTACGACAACGGCGTGCCTCGCCAAATCGACTGTAAGGAAAAGGTGCTGTTCATCAGGGACCGGAGCAAGGTGTACATCTTCGTGGCCTGGCTGCCGGCGCCCATGCCGGCCGCTTACAGCCTCCGTCTGGTGGGCTTCCGGCGCCCTTGACCTCCTCCGGCCCGGGTGCCCTTGTGGCCGGGCCGTGGGGCCTTCAGAACCGAACGCTCAGGCGGCCGAGCCAGGTCCGCTCGTGGGGCAGCTCGGAATACGGGGTCAGGGGGCTCAGCCGGTAGTCCTGATCGGTCAGGTTCCACAGGCCCAGGCTGGCATCCAGGTTGCGGCCGGCCAGGCGGTAGCCCAGCCAGGCATGGGCCTGCCAGAAGCCCTGGTCGGCCGGGGAGCTGCCGCTGGTCTGGCTGGTCCATTGGGCCTCGGCCGCGGCGTACCAGCCGCTGGCATGGTTGAAGCTCGCCCGCAGGCCGAGCTGCTGCAGCTCGCCGCGCCGGGCTTGCCGCGGGTAGAAGCCCGCGGCGGCGTTCAGGGCCGGATCTTCTGCCAGGCCGCCCAGGAACTGCTGGGTCACCTGGGAGCGGCTGAGCCGGTAAGCGACCCCCAACGCCCAGGCGTCGCCCAGCAGCTGGTGGACGGTGGCGGCCACCGTCCGTTCCCGGTAATCCAGATCAGCGGTCAGCCGGGACGGCACGGCCGGCAGGCCGAAGCTCACCTCGTCATAGGCGCCCAGGGTCTGGGAGGCCTCGGCCGCCAACAGCTCGGCGTGGAGGCCCAGATAGGTTCTGGTCGGCAGCTGGTGCTCGACGGCGCCCCCGGTCACGCTGTACCGGGTGCCGGGGATGGAGCCGTAAAGGGCTTCCGGGAGCAGGCTCCGGAAGGCCTGGGTGAAGCCGGCCACCTGGACCGGCTCCAGGCGAAGGCTCTGCTCCAGGCTGGCGCCGGTCAGGGCGCGGGCGTAGCCGGCCCGCAGGGTGGTGGCGGCGCCGGGCGACCAGATGAGGCCGAGCTTGGGGGCCAGCATCTCCTGGCGGTCGCCGTCCAGGGTCAGAGGCGGGTTGAGATAGTTGAGAGGCGAGCGGAGGTGCTCGTAAGCAAGCCCGAGCTGGAGGGTCACCGGGCTGGCCAGCCGCCAGTGGTGGTAGCCGTACAGGCTCAGCCACTCGCCCCGGGCATCCCCCTGCTGGTCGAGGACCGGCGACGGCAGCCAGGGCACGTAACTGGTCGGACTCTCCTGGCGGGCTGCACAGGCCATCTCCAGCCCCTGGCCCCGGAGCCCCAGGATGAGGGCCTGACGGCCATGGCCAGGGGTGGCGATGTGCTGCCACTCCCCGGAGATGACCTCCAGGTCCACCTCCGAGGCCTGACTCAGCCACAGGTTGGCGTCGACAAAGGGGGGGGAGACGTCCCGCAGCACATAGAAGCCGGGGCTCGACGGGTCGGCGGTGCCGAAACGGAGCCGATGGCGGAGCAGGCTGACCAGGACCAGGTCCTGCCGTTCTGGTCCGCCATCGTGGCGGTAGCCGGCGGCAAGAAAGGGCTCCTCCTGCTCCCGAAAGCGAAAGGTCGCAACCCCCTGGCTCGGGTCGGCAAGCTGGCGCAGGTCGCCCCCCTCCACGGCCGCCAGTTCGGCCAGGAGCAGCATGGTGTCGGCAGGGCGCAGCTGCTCTTTGAGCGTCAGGCGGAGCCGCCGCTCGGTCAGATCGTTGTTGGGCCGGAAGCCGTTCTCGGCGACAGCCAGGTGCTCGACGGCATAGCCGGTGCTCCGGGAGGTGCCGGCGATGGCGGCGGTCCACTGCCGGCTGCCGTGGTCGCTGGCCAGGGTGCTTAAGGCCAGGGTGGGGCGGTCCTGCTCGAAGAGTGGCGAGTACTCCTCCTGGGAGACGCTCCGAGCCAGGGTGCCCGCGCCCACCGGGGCAAGCAGATTGGCGAGGAGATACTCGCTGTGGGCCGCGGTCTCGTAGCGGAGATTGACCAGGCGCGGATCCCGCAGCTGCTCGTAGCTGTTGGCCAGGAAGAGGTGGGAGGAGAAGTTGGCGTAGTCGTCGGCCACCGCGGCCACGGCGGCGCGGAAGGCCACCTCCGGCAGGCCGGCATCCTGGTAGATCCGGGCCAGATTGGCGCCGCGCACCGCCCGATCCTGATCCAGGAGCAGGCGGGAGCGGTAGAGGGCGCGGTTGCGGTTCAGGGCCTTGGAGCGCTCGAGGTCAGCGATGGCCTCGTTCACCTCATTGGCCTGATGCCGGTTGAGGGCCGAGTACAGCCAGGGGGTCGGGTCCTCCGGATCGAGGCGGCGGGCCAGGTCCAGCTCCTGCTGGGCCTGGGCGAACTGGTGGTCGTCGCTGAGCGCCTTGCCCAGGTAGCTGCGGAAAAGGGCCCGGTGCGGCTCCAGGGCCGCGGCCACCAGCAGGTCCTCCCGGCCGGCCGCGGCTTCTCCCTGCCGGATCCGACACAGGCCGCGGCCCAGCCACGCCCGCCCCAGGCCGCCGTCGGCGGCGATCGCCCGCTCGAAGGCGGCGATGGCCAGGTCGATCTCGTTGTCGGCGCTGTGCAGGAAGCCTTCCATCGTCATGGCCTCCGGATGCTGGGGGGCCAGATGCACGGCCCGGGTCAGGGCGTCCTTGGCCTCGGCGATCTGGCCGAAGGAGAAGAAGAGCTCAGCCAGGCGGGTCCAGGCCAGCCCGCTGGCGGGCGCCAAGGCCACCGCGGCCCGGGCCGCGGCCAGGGCCTGGTCGAGCTCGGCCCGCGCCTGGTGGGCGTAGGACTGGGCCAGCCACTCGCTGGCCCAGCTCGGCGCGGGCAGCAGCTCCTGCTCCTCGCCCTGGATGCTGGCGATGAGCAGCGCGAGCGCCCGACCCAGGGCATCGTCCGCCGGCACCGTCTCCAGCAGCGCCGCCGCGGCATCCACCTCACCCACCACCAGCCAGAGGCCAGCCCGATAGAGGCGCTCGCTCCTGGTGGTCTCCCGGCCGGGGGGCGGGACCAGCCGCAACGCGGCCAGGAAGTCGCCGCGGCGGAAGGCGGCCAGGGACGCCGCCAGCGCCGCCGGCTCGCTGCCAGGCGGCCAGAGATCGTCCACCGCCAGCACCGCCGGGTAGTACAGACACCACTGCACCAACCCCCGGGTCTCGATGGCCGTTGCCGCGCGCCAGGGCAGCTGGCCGGCGACCGCGGCCCCCAGCTCGCCGCTTCCCAGGGTCACCTCGCCCAGGGCATTGTGCAGGCTCACCTGGCCGTCGATCACGGCAATCTCCACCCGCTCGCTCTCCACCCGGACCACGAATTCGGTGCCGCGGGTGGCTGCGGAGGCCAGACGATGCCGGAGGTCCAGCTCGATCATCCGGCCGCGGTTGAAGAAGTGGAACATCCCCTTGAGAAGATCGAGGACCGGGCGGCCGCTGTCCGGGGCCGGCGGGGCGATCCGGAGCCGGCTGTTGCCCCGCACCCGCAGCATCCCCTGCTGGGAGCAGCGCAGCATGGCCCGGGCCCGCGCCCCGGTGCGCAGCTGGTCCCCCGGCCGCAGCAGCTGGCCGGCGGCGGCCGGCTGCCAGTCCTCGGTACCGGCAGGTGCCCACTCCACCTCCCCTTCGACACTGAGGATCTGCAAGGACGACTCCTGGCTGGCAGAGGGAGTCTCCGCCCGGACGGCGGTGGTGGTGGCCAGGAGGCAAAGGAGAAGCAGCAGGCACCAGGCGGCCTTCACAGCCCATGCACCCGTCGATCGGACGGGGCTGGTCCGCCAAGTGCGGCATAAGAGGCTGGTGACGATCGCGGTCATGCCCGGAACACTGGGGGAAAGGGACGTGCGTGTTTCGGCGGTGTGGCGAGACCGAACCTCTGGATCAGGCGGCGGCCATTGCCGGGCATGGCCCGCCACCCGAAGGGTGCGGGATCCCGCCGGCTCCCGTCAAAGCCACGTTTTGTCTAACGCAGTCCAGGTCCGGCAGGCAAGAGGAATCTGCACCCTCCGGCTGTTCCCCGGCCAGAGCCCTCCCCGGGCAGCGCACCGCCGGGGGGTGGCCATCAATGCCCGTAGGCCGCGGCCGGAATCGGCACCGGGGCAGCGCTGCCTGGCGGCTGCCAGTGCAGCTCCAGGGTGGCGCTGCCCTTGCGCTGGAAGTACTGGATGAGCACGGGATACCAGCCCGGTTCCTGAATGCGGACCGAGACCGGATCGCTGGTGTGATCCTGGTGCACATGGGGATCGTCCAGGGCCAGCCGGCCGTCCAGGAAGAGCCGGAAGCCGTCGTTGGACCGGGACAGCAGCTGGTAGGTGCCGGGTGCTGCAAAATGGATGAGCCCGGACAGCTGCATGCCGACGCCCTGGACCTCACCGCTGTCGAACACCCGCCCGACGCCGAACCGGTGATCAAGATACGGGATGGCCGGTCCCGGCACCCCTTTGGCGATGGCCTCCTCGCCGACGGGCATCTCCTTGATATGCCGGTACAGCTGGTAGAAGTACAGCACTGCCAGCCCGGGCCGCACCTCGCCCGTGACCACCGGCGCCGGCGACAGGCCTTCCAGCACAGGAGGGGCGGCCGCCCCGGAGGCCTGTCCAGCCAGGCCGGAACAGGCTCCGCACCCCAGCACCAGCACCAGTATAAGGCCAAGCCCGGCGAGCGTGTCCCTGCCCCGACTTGCCCATCCCTCCTTCCCCGGGGCGCGCGCTGTCCGGTGCCAGCGGCTGGAGCCGGTGGCCGGGAGCACCGCACCGGGGGTAAGGCTCCCGCCGGTGGCGAACGGAGAATGGTCCCGGCCCGGCCCGCTACCGGGCCGGATCAGCTCTGGACGGGTGACGTCTATCCTGGACATCGTTCGCTCCTTCATCTTGACGGCAGGGGATGATTGTCTATACATAGTTTATACGGCGCGTCGGTTCTTTCAACCAGCAGGAGGTCACGGCCATGCAAGCCACTCTCAGAAAATGGGGCAACAGCGTTGGGCTGCGGATCCCGGCCGGTCTCTTGGCCGAGCTGCATCTGTCCGAGAATTCCATTGTCGATCTTCTGGTCGACAATGGCCGGCTCATTGTGGCGCCCGCACGAAAACGGAGCTGGAAGTATACGCTCTCGGAGCTGTTGGCCGGGGTGACAGAGGAGAACAGCCATCCCGAGACCGATTGGGGTGGACCGCAAGGAGACGAGGCCTGGTGAGCCCACATGATTTCTTTCCCAAACGCGGTGAGGTGATCATGGTGGATTTCGAACCGGTGCGTGGCCATGAACAGGGCGGTCATCGTCCGGCGCTGGTCTTGTCCGCCGACGACTACAACCGGATCGTCGGTCTGGCCGTCGTGGTCCCCATCACCTCCCAGGCCAAGGACTATCCCTTCGAGGTGAGGATCCCGCAGGGGCACAAGGTCAAAGGGGTGGTGCTGGTGGACCATGTCAAGAGCATTGACTGGCGGAAGAGAAACGCCCGGCCCTTCGATGTGCTGTCTGCCCAGCTCATGGAGGAGGTCGAGGAACGGCTGGGCCCCTTGATCTTGCCGTGACGCGGGGGCCGGCCGGCGTCAGGGCTGTTGTCCCTGGTGGCAGGTGGGGAAGGAGTGCCCCTACACGCCGGCCAGGGCCTCGTTCAGGGTGCGGGCCAGGTCCTGGCGGCGGGCGGCCAGCTCCGCGGCCATGGCGGCCTGCCGGGCCGGGCGCTCCGCCAGCAGCCGGTCGGCCAGGGCACACAGATCCGGCAGGGGGCTTGACCAGGGATCCACCAGGGCGTCGTCCCAGCCCGCCTCCTGGAAGAAGGTGGCGATCTTCTCACCGACGTCGAGGCCCAGGATGGGCACGTGGTGGCGCAGGGCAAAGGCGTTGGCATGGTGGCGCATGGAGACCACCAGGTCCAGGTGACGATAGAGATCCACCACCGAGTAGGGATGGAGGTCCGAGGGCAGGAGAGAGGCCTGGCCGGAACGGCGCATGCGGGCCAGCACCTGGCGGGCGATCTCGGCATCGCTCAGGATCACCCCGCCGCTGGCCAGGAAGTGGTGGGGGATGAAGACGAGGCCAGCGCCGTGGGCCGCGGTAACCAGTTGATCTACGACGCCGACCTGAACATCACCTGGTACGACTATTCGAACCCGTATTACGTGAACGGCCAGTATGTGGGCAGGTGGCAGGACCAGATGAACTGGGCGTCGAACCTGTCGGTGACCGTGAACGGGGTGACGTACGACGACTGGCGGCTGCCGTCGACGGTGGATGGGCCGTATGTCTGGGGCTATGACGGCAGCACCACGGCTGGCTACAACATCACGACGTCGGAAATGGGCCATCTCTACTATACAGAGCTGAGCAACAAGGGGTACTACGACACTTCGGGCAACGCTCCTCAACCCGGTTGGGGCTCGCAAAATGTGGGCCCATTTCAACATTTGACGTCGTACTGGTACTGGCCTGGCACGGAGTACGCTAGCTACCCGGCCAACGCCTGGTACTTCAGCCTGGGCTACGGCAACCAGGGCGCGGAGTACAAGGGCTACGACGGTTATGGCCTGGCCGTGCGCCCCGGGGATGTGGCCGCGCCGGTGCCTTTGCCCGCCACCGCGCTTCTTTTGGGCACGGGAATGGCAGGCCTTCTGGGGTGGAAGAGGGGCCGGCGCGGCGGTGGCGCTGGGGAATGAGGAGCCAAGGGCACGCGCCCCGGACGGTTGATGCTTCGGTGATTGGTGTCATTCGGTCAGGCCTTCGAGCACCATCAGGAGGCCAACCTCCTGGATCTTTGCCAGGAGCTTCGCGACCGCACCTACCGCCCCTCTCGTTCTGTCTGCTTCTTCGCCGAGCGCCCCAAGCTGCGGGAGATCTTCGCCGCCCCGTTCCGGGACCGCATCGTCCACCATGTCCTGGTGGCGGCCCTGGAACGGGTCTGGGAGCCGGTCTTCATCCACGACTCCTACGCCTGCCGCCGCGGCAAGGGCATCCACCGGGCGGCCCGACGCCTGGCCCAGTTCATCCGCCAGGTGACGGCCAACGGCACCCGGCCGGCGTGGTATCTCCAGCTCGACATCCAGAACTACTTCATGCGCATCGACCGCGCCATCCTCTACGACCTTCTCCTGCCCCGCCTGCCCACGGACAACCTGCGCTGGCTGGCCGCCACCCTCATCTTCCACGACTGCACCGCCGACCCCGAGATGCGGGCCGACCCGCGCCTGGTGGACCTGTTGCCGCCGGAAAAGACCCTGTTCCATGCCCCGGCCGGCATTGGGCTCCCCATCGGCAACCTGACCAGCCAGTTCTTCGCCAACGTCTACCTGAACCTTCTCGACCAGTTCGTGAAGCACTCCTTGCGCTGCCGCTTCTACCTGCGCTACTGCGACGACTTCGTCCTTCTGGCCGGAAGCCGCGACCAGCTTCTGGCCTGGCGGGCGGCCATCGCCGAGTTCCTCGCCTCCGCCCTGGCCCTGAACCTGAACCCCCGCCGCCAACGGCTGGGCCAGGCCAACGGCGGCATCGACTTCGTGGGCTACCTCGTCCGGGCCGACTACTCTCTCGTCCGGCGCCGGGTGGTGGGTAACCTGACCGCCCGGCTGCGCGCCGCCGAGCGGCACCTGGTCCGCATCCTCCCCGACGCCACCCGCTTCTCCTTCGACCTGCCCGCCCTCGACCGCCTGGTCGCGACCATCGCTTCCTTCCTGGGCCATGCCCGCCATGCCAACAGCCATCGCCTGGTGGCCGCCCTCTGGGAGCGCCACGCCTTTCTTGGCCGCTATTTTCTGCTGACCCCCGATCTCCATCGCCTCGTCCCCCGCTTCCGGCCGCCGGCCGGCATGGGGCGCGTGGCCAGCCAGTACCGCTTCTTTCGCTGGCGCTTCCCGGAGGCGGTGGTTTTCCTCCAGGTCGGCTCCTTCATCGAGTTTTTTTCGGCCCGGGACGAGGCCCTGGCGTCTGGTCTTGGCCTTTCCCCCATGGCCGCCAACCGTCGGGGCGCCCGCTACGGCTTCCCTTTCGCCCAGTTGCCCCGCCGCCGCGCCGCCGTCCTGGCCGCCGGCCGCCCCGTCCTCTTCGTGGCCGAGGCCGTCCCCTGGCACGCCAGCCCGGTTCCTCCCATTGGGGTCCCTTTGCTGGCGCCAGGGGCCCAGGCCGCCGCCCTTGGGGCAGGGCCTGGGCCGGCGCGATGGGAGCGCGACGCGGCCACCGGCCCCGCGTCCACCACCGCCATCCGGTCTGGCATCTTCCCGCCGGTGGCGGCAGCGTGCACCGCCATCAAGCCCCGCCTGCCGCTGTGGCTGGACGAACCCCGGCTGGCCGCCTGATGTCCATTCCTTTTCCCAGCCCCTCGACACCCACCACGGGTTTTGGTAGGCTCTGATCAACCGAATAAGGGCCAAGGGTGCGGTCGACCTTGCTTTGTCCGCATTCGGTTGGCATCACAACCATAAAGGAGAATCCAGCCGGTGCCGGGAACATGCCCCCGGCCAAGGAGGTGGTCATGGGCGACGAAATCACCCTCGGCGACGTCTGGAAGCTCTTCCAGGCTACGGACCGGAAGTTTCAGGAGACGGACCGGAAGTTTCAGGAGACGGACCGGAAGTTCCAGGAGACGGACCGCAAGATCAAGGAGGTGTCGGCCGCCATCGGTCGGCTGGGCAACCGGCTGGGCGACTTCGTGGAAGAGATGGTGCGGCCGGCGGTGGTGCGCCTGTTCCGGGAACGGGGCATCGAAGTGCACCAAGTCATCCGGGGGGTGAGCGTCGACCGGGACGGTGAGGCCATGGAAATCGATCTCCTGGTGGTGAACGAAGAGGAGGCGGTGGCGGTGGAGTGCAAAAGCACCTTGGCCGTGGATGACATCGCCTTGCACCTGGACCGTCTGTCCCGGTTCAAACGCCTGGCACCGCAGTACGCCACCCTCAAGCTCATGGGTGCGGTGGCAGCCATGGTGCTGCCGGACGAGGTGGCCCGGCACGCGCACCGCCAGGGGCTCTTCGTTCTCGCCCAGAGCGGCGAGACGGTGATCATCCGAAATGATGCCGGCTTCGTGCCGAGCGTCTGGTGAAGACGGCGGCGGGGAGGTGCTCTCTGGTGGGAGCGGTCCCCAGGCCGCGCGGTCGGGCATGTTCCGGGACGTTGATGCAGGGAGTGCAAGACAGCCGGCAGCTAACACTTCCGGTGACGACGTTCGATTGGCGGCCAAGCACTCTCGGCACCAACGTAGCTCACCCGGGTGCGCAGCACCCAGGGTTCCTGGTGCTTCCGGACCTTGGCGCCAGTCCCCACACTCTGGTTGTCGACGGCATAGAAGTCGCCCCAGGAGTCGGTGGCCACCGCGCGCCAGTAGGCAACAGTGCCTTCCTTGCGTGATGATGCCGGAGGGGTCGATCCGGCGGAGCAGACGGTTGCCATCGTCGGCAAAGAAGACGTTGCCCACCGGGTCGACGGCGATGCTGTAGGGATTGGAGATCAGGGCCCGGGTGGCGGGGATCTCGTCGCCGTTGTGGCCTGAGCAGCCGTCGCTGGTGCAGGTGCCGGCGATGGTGGTGATGGTGCCGTCGGGGGTCACCTTGCGGATGCGGCTGTTGGAGCGGTCGGCGAGGTAGAGGCTGCCGTTCTCTGTCCAGGGCCAGGCCGCGGACGTCCTGCAGGCGTACCTCCCGGGCCGGGCCGCCGTCACCGGGAGGCTACGGGACGTCGCGGGACGGCAGATGGGTGCCTGAAAATGGGTTTGAGTTCCATAGCACACCTCCTTCCGGTCAGATGAGGAAAGTCGGTGGTGGAACAACGCTTCTCACAACCTTCGGGGTGTGAACTTCTCTTCTCATGAACGTTAGCCAGGAGGTCGGTGAGGGTGCGGGGTTCGTCCGGGGGGCGCTGCCGTATCGTCAAGGGCTGTCGGCGTGTCGTTCACCGGGGCTACGGAAATGGTGACCTGGGCGGGCGAGGAGCTGGCGTTGCCGTCAATCAGGCAAAGGGGGGGCTAAACGGTCCAGTCACGATCTGTATGGGCTGCCAGACACCCTCCGCACGAACGTCCCCCTGCCCATGCCCAGGGCGACCTCCTCGCAGCCCGCGCTTGCCGCCGGTGTCCTTGGCGGCGGCTGGGGCAGGGAGCTTACAGACCGGCCAGGGCCTCGTTCAGGGTGCGGGCCAGGTCCTGGCGGCGGGCGGCCAGCTCCGCGGCCATGGCGGCCTGCCGGGCCGGGCGCTCCGCCAGCAGCCGGTCGGCCAGGGCACACAGATCCGGCAGGGGGCTTGACCAGGGATCCACCAGGGCGTCGTCCCAGCCCGCCTCCTGGAAGAAGGTGGCGATCTTCTCACCGACGTCGAGGCCCAGGATGGGCACGTGGTGGCGCAGGGCAAAGGCGTTGGCATGGTGGCGCATGGAGACCACCAGGTCCAGGTGACGATAGAGATCCACCACGGTGTAGGGATGGAGGTCCGAGGGCAGGAGAGAGGCCTGGCCGGAACGGCGCATGCGGGCCAGCACCTGGCGGGCGATCTCGGCATCGCTCAGGATCACCCCGCCTTGGGCCAGGAAGTGGTGGGGGATGAAGACGAGGCCAGCGCCGTGGGCCGCGACAAGATGGTCGGCCAGCCCGGCCAGGAGGTCCAGGGCCTCGCCCATGCGGGGGGTGAGGCTGCGGCTGGGGGCATCCCGGCGCTCCAGCCGCCGGCGCCAGGGATTGTAGTGCAGCGGCGCGAAGAAGCAGTCCCGGAGGGCCAGGCCCACCAGGGGGCGGCGGCCGGGCAGCTCCCCAGCCGGGAAGGTCAGGTGGGCCGGGGTGCCGTTGAGATGCAGGGTGGGCTCGGCACCCAGGAGAAAGCGGGGACTGGGGCCGGCCATGGTGGTGAGGTTGGCCAGGGAGCGGCGGTTGCGGGCGATGATCCGGGTAGCCCGGCCGGCCAGGAGGCTCCGGGCCGCCAGCCGGTTGCTGGGCCTGGTCAGGGCCTCGGCCTCGATGCCGCAGAAGAGAACCGGCTTGCCCAAGGCCCGGGCCAGGCCGGTACGCAAGGCCCAGTACTGGGGCAGGAAGGGGATGACGCTTTCGGACAGGGCGACATCGCCGCAGACGATGACCAGATCCGCCCGGGCCATGGCCCTGGCTGCGGAGAAGGGGTGCTGTTCCGGCAGCACCTGGATGGCGTCGGGCAGCTCGGCCAGCACCCGGGTCATGCGCTCCCGGTGCCAGGCCGAGACTACGAAGCGCGCTCGCCCGAGATGGCGGCGGCACAGCTCGATCACCGCCAGCACGATGGCCTCGGCACCGATGTTGCCCAGGCTGCCGGCACCGGCCAGGAACACGGTCTTCATGCCGGCCCTCCGGCGCGGTTGGCGTCCAGCCACAAGACGAGGTGCATCATGGCCCACAGGGCATGGCTGTGGTTGGCCCGGCCAGCCTCGTGCTCGGCCAGGAGGCCCTGGACAGCGGCGGCCTGGAACAGGCCATGCCGGCCCAGGCGGGCCGGCGCCAGGGTGTCGTGGAGCAGCTCCCGCCAGCGCCGGCGCTTGAACCACTTCTGGTAGGGCATGTTGAGCCCCTTCTTGACCCGGGTCCGGATCGATTCCGGCAGCAGGCCTTTGAGGCCATGGCGGAGCGGCCGCTTGTTGGCCAGGCCCCGGATCTTCACCGGCGAGGGGATGCGGAAGGCGGCCTCCACCAGATCGACATCCAGGAACGGCACCCGGATCTCCATGGTGTGGGCCATGCTCATGCGGTCGGCCCGCAGGAGGAGATCGTCCACCAGGTGCAGCCGGCAGTCGGTGGCCATGAGCCGGTTCAGGAGATCCCGGCCCGGGATGCTGGCCAGGACCGCCTCATAGAGGGCGGCGCTGTCCGGCCGGGGCACGGTGGCCAGAAAGCCCGGATCCAGGATCCGGCGCTTGTCGGCATCACTCATGGCCGCCCGCCACCAGCAGTGGGCCGCAGCCGGGGACAGGCCGGCGCCGGCGGTGAAGCGCCGCAGCTTCAGATCCAGGCTGACCTTGCGGTCCGAGACCGGCAGCCGGCTGGCCAAAGCCGCCAGGCCCCGCTGGATGGGCGCCGGCAGCCAGGAGTATAGGGGGCTCAGGTGCCGGGCCTGGTAGGTCTCGTAGCCGCCAAGGGTCTCGTCCGCACCCTCCCCGGACAAAAGCACCGTCACCTTGGGGCTTGCCAGCCGGCAGATATGGTAGATGGGAATGGCTGAGCCCTCGCAAAAGGGCTCATCGAAGAAATAGGCGATCTCGGCCAGGCTGCCGGCGATGGTGTCCTCATCAAGCACCAGCTCGTGGTGGCGGCTGCCCAGGCGCTGGGCCATGAGCCGGGAGTATCGGCTCTCGTCAAAGGACTCCTCGGCAAAGACGATGGCAAAGGTGTTGAGCTGCTCGGGGGCAATCTCCCGGGTCAAGGCGGCGATGGCGCTGGAGTCCACCCCGCCGGACAGGAGCACCCCCACCGGCACGTCGGCCATCAGCCGCCGGGCCACGGCCCGGCGCAAGAGGGTCATGACCTCGCCGGCCGCCTCCGCCAGGGAGGGCGGTGGTGTCGCTTCCGCCAGGGGCAGCTGCCAGTAGGTGCCGGTGGTCAGGCGGCCGTTCTCGGCCTTCAGGAAGCTGGCCGGGGCCAGCTCGGCGATCTCCTGATAGACGGTGCCGGGCCGGGGCACGAACTGCAAGGCGAGGTAGTCGGCCAGGGCCTGGGGGGAGAGGGTCCGCCCCACCTGGGGCAGGGCGGTGAGGGCCTTGATCTCGGAAGCGAAGAAGAGGGTGCCCTTGGCCTGGGTGTAGAACAGGGGCTTCACCCCCAGGTGGTCCCGGGCCAGAAGGAGGCGGTTCGCCCGGCGGTCGTAGAGGGCAAAGGCGAACATGCCCCGCAGCCGGGCCAGGAAGCCTTCCTGCTCCTCCTCATAGAGGTGAAGCAGGCACTCCAGGTCCCCCTGGGTGCGGAAGCGGTGGCCGCGGCCTTCCAGGTCCTGGCGCAGGGTGCGCCAGTTGTAGATCTCGCCGTTGCCCACCAGCACCAGGCTGCCGTCCTCGTTGGCCAGCGGCTGGCGGGAGCCGGCCAGATCAAGGATGGGCAGCCGCCGGCAGGCAAGGCCCGCCGGCCCCTCCTGCCACTGGCCGTCCTCCCGGCCCCGGTGGCGGATGGCGGCGAGCATGGCCGCCAGGTCGCCTTCCCGGGCCGGCTCGCCGGCCGGGGCGGTCAGATAGCCGCAGATGCCGCACACGGTGCCGGTGGGCGAGCCTTAACGGCGGTCGCCCAGGAAGTGGAGGAGCATGAGGAAGAGGTTGACGAAGTCCAGGTACAGCTGCAGGGCGCCCTGGATGGCTGCGCCGTGCACCGTCCGCTCGTCGCCGAGGATGCTGCTTGCGCCCAGCTGGTAGAGCTTCTGGACGTCGTAGGCGGCAAGGCCGGTGAAGACCAGGACGCCGATGCCCGAGATCACCCAGCTCATCATGGGGTTGCCCAGGAAGAGGTTGACCAGGGAGGCCAGGATGAGGCCAAAGAGGCCCATGCGCAAGAAGGCGCCAAAGGAGGTCAGATCCTTTCTGGTGACAAAGCCGTAGACCGCGGCACCGGCGAACATGCCGCCGCTGACGAAGAAGGTGGAGGCCACCGACACCCCGGTGTAGAGCAGGAAGACCGAGGCCAGGGTGAGGCCATTCAGGATCGCATAGGTCGCAAATAGGAGGCTGGCGGCCTGGCGGGGCAGCCGCTGCACCCGGCTGGCGATGGCGATGACGAGGCCGATCTCGGCGGCGATCAGGCCATAGAACACCAGCCGGTTGCCGAAGATGATGGCCAGCGCCGCCGGCGACTGGGCGACCAGATAGGCGGTAAGCCCGGTGAGACCGAGGCCGACGGCCATCCAGTTGAAGACCTTGGCCAGAAACAAAGTGGCGGCATTGGCCTGGGGCTGCGGAATGGCGATGGGACGAGACATGCTCACGAACGGATCCTCCTCAGTTGGGATCATACGGGGAAGCCGGTGCCGCAAAAACGACCTGGTGCCGGGACAGCAGCTCAGTATAAACGGCTTTCGCCGGGAAGGAAACAGCATGGCCGGAGGCCAACCGGGCACTGCTACCGCTCTTGGCTCAGGAGCCAGGCCCCGGTGGCGCGGATCTGCACAGGCAGACCGTCCAGCTCGAAGCTGTCGCCGTCGGCATCGGTCAGAATGAGAGCGCTCCGGACCGGGAGGCTCCGGGCCGCATCGGCCAGGGCGCGGATCTCCCGCTCCCGGGTGGTGGCGTGGGCCAGGTGCTGCACCACCTGGATCAGCTGGCCCCGTTCCGGCAGGAAGAAGTCCACTTCAAAACCGCCTGGTGTCGTGGCGTAGTAGATCTCCCTGGTCTGCTGGCGCAGGGCGAGGAATACCAGATTCTCCAGCAGCTTGCCGGTGTTGGGCGCAAAGGAAAAACCGACGGTGTGGGCCAGGCCGGTGTCGATGCAGTAGATCTTCTTGGCGGCAATCTGCTGCCGTTTCAGCGAAAAATCATAGACGTTGAGCGTGAAGATGAGCCAGCTGTTGGCCAGGTAGTCAACAAAGCTCTTGACGGTATTGACGCTGCCCAGCCGCAGCTGATTCTTGAGCTTGTTGAAGGAGATGCTGCCGGCCGGATTGCTCATCAAGCTGAAGGCCAGCTCCTTCAAGGCCGTAACCGCGTCGATCCGATAGCGGGTGGCGATGTCACGGTAGAGAACATCGTCGTAGAGGGTGCGCAACAGGTTGAGATCCGGGTACTTGAGGGCATCGGGGATGCCCCCGGCTTGCAGATAGGCTGCCAGCACTTTGTTGAGATTGGCGCTGGTCACCGTGGTCATGCGCTCGAGATCCGGAATCGTCTCTTTCTGGAAAAGGAGGTATTCGGCAAAGGAAAAAGGAAAGAGCTCGACAGGCACATAACGTCCGGTCAGCCGAGAGCCCAGTTCGCGGCTCAGCAGCGCGGCGTTGGAGCCGGAGATGTAGAACTTGTGCCCCAGATCCATGAAACGGCGTACGACATGTTCCCAACCTGGGACGTTTTGCACCTCATCCAGGATGAAGGTGGTGCGCGCGCCAAAGGTTTCCACCAGCACCTGGTAGAGGTCGTGGGCGTCTTCGGCCGTGAATCCCAGGAAGCGGTCGTCCTCGAAGTTGAGGTAGTAGAACCTGTCCTCGCCGAGCCGATGCGCCCACTGCGCCAAGAGGGTCGATTTGCCGACCCGGCGCAGACCGGAAACGATGACCGCGTGGGGTGAGGCTGCGGCGCGCTCCACGTCTGCGAGACGTCCGCGCAGGACGCCCTGGTCCCGCTGCCAGAAGGCGGCGAACTGTTCCAGCAGCATGGCCCTGATCTGTTCCTTCGGCCGGCGTGCCTTCCAACTGTTTTCGTTCATGGTGAAATCATAGCGGGGATTGTTTTCATCGTCGACGAAAGATCGGCAGGGAAGGGACCCCGGCCGGCGGCCGGGCTCAACTGCGGCGGCTCTGGCTGATGAGCAGCACCGCGGCCATGGAGGCCACCCGCAGGCCCCGCTCGTGACCGAGCGCTTCCGCCTCGCTCTCCCGGCAGATGTCGGCCGGCGGCGTGGCGGCGGTATCCAGGAGCTGCGTCCAGATCTGCCCGGCCGGCGGCGGCGGCAGGAGGAAGGTCTGGGCTCGGGGATCGCAATTGCAGGCGAAGAAGAAGTCGGCATCCCGGGGCTTGCTGGCCGCCCCTTGAAGGTGGGCGGCCAGGCAGCGGTTGTACGGCGCCCAGTTCGGTGGGCCCGCCAGGCCGTGCCAGCTGATCTCCCCCTGGGGGGGAAAGAAGGTCTGCCGTCGCAGCACCGGATGGCGGTGCCGCAGGTCGATGAGGAGCCGGAAGAAGCGGGTGAGGTGGCGGTTGCGGCCGGCCAGCTCCCAGTCCACCCAGCCTGTCGGATTGTCCTGGCAATAGGGGTTGTTGTTGCCGTCTTGGCTGCGGCCGAATTCATCCCCGGCCGGGAACATGGGCACCCCCTGGGCCAGGAAGAGGATGGCGGCGAGGGTCTTGAGCCTGCGGGCGCGCAGCCGCAGCACCCGGTGGCTGCGGCTGGGGCCTTCGGCGCCGCTGTTCCAGGACAGGTTGTGGTCGGTGCCGTCCCGGTTGCCCTCGCCGTTGGCCTGGTTGTGCTTCCGGTTGTAGCTGACCAGGTCCTGGAGGGTGAAGCCGTCGTGGCAGGTGATGAAGTTGATGCTGCTGGTTGGCCGGCGGCCGGATACCGCGTAAAGGTCCGAGCTGCCGGCCAGGCGGGTGGCCAGGTCCGCGGCGCCATTGCCCTGGCCGCAGAGAAAGGCCCGGACGTCGTCCCGGAAGCGGCCGTTCCACTCCGCCCAGGCGGGGTGGCCGCCGAAGGAGCCCACCTGGTAGAGGCCGGCGGCATCCCACGGCTCGGCGATGATTTTTGTGTGCGCCAGGAGCGGATCGGCGGCGATCTCCTCCGCCAGGGGGGAGGCGGGCAGCACCTGGCCCTGGGCGCCTCGATAGAAGATCGACGCCAGATCGAAGCGGAAGCCGTCCACGTGCATCTCCAGGACCCAGTAGCGCAGGCAGTCCAGGATCAGCTGTCGGACCACCGGCTGCTGGCAGGCCAGGGTGTTGCCGCAGCCGGTGAGGTCCCGGTAGGCCCCCGAGGCCGAGTCGACCAGGTAGTGGATCCGGTTGTCCACCGGCGCCAGGACCGGCAGTCGGGGCGCGATGTGGCCGGTGTGGTTGAAGACCACGTCCAGGATCACCTCGATGCCGGCCCGGTGCAGGGCCAAGACCATGGCCTTGAATTCCCGGACGGCACCGCCCGGCGCGCGGTCGGCGGCATAGGCGGCCTTGGGCGCGAAGAAGGCCAGCGGGTTGTAGCCCCACAGGTCCTTCAACGGCTGGCGGCTGACCGGATCCTGGAAGGGATTGGCGTTCTCGTCGAACTCGAAGACCGGCAGAAGCTCCACAGCAGTGATGCCCAGCCGGCGCAGATACGGGATCTTTTCCACCAGGCCCAGATAGGTGCCGGGATGCTCCACCCGGGCGCTGGGATGGCGGGTGAAGCCCCGGACGTGCAGCTCGTAGATGATCGTCTCCGACCAGGGAAGGCGCAAGGGACGATCACCCTGCCAGTCGAAGGTGCCGTCGGGCACCAGGCATAACGGGGCGCGGCCCCAAGGGGCTGCCTGGCCCCAGGT
>JBFMBH010000041.1 GCA_040755095.1 Thermodesulfobacteriota bacterium | reverse complement strand
TGCCGAGAGGTTGCTCCATGCCTTGCCTCCTTGCCCGGCAAGGCTCCACCGCCGACGGTTTGAACGTAAGCCCCAAGTGGGGTGTGCCATGCAGGATTTCCCTCAAAATGCTACCTTGCCAGGAACGCCAGGAATGATTCTCGTCGGGGATAAACGTGTAATGCACCCCCTTTGCCAAATCACCGAAGATCGTCTGCGAGCTTTTCTCTTCACGGTCGGACAGAACTGTTCGCCTTGGTACTGGTGCGACCAATCCAGCTTGTCGCCGATACTTTTGCTGTTCCTCGATCAACCTAGTGATCGCGACGAAGGCGGCCACCTGGTTGGCGACGGTCTGGCATAGCTCGACCTCCTCCTTCGAGAATAACTTGGTCCGCCCAATCGTGTCGAGGCTGATTGTCCCAATGGCTTTACCATCGGTCACCATGGGTACAATCAGTACGGATCTAATATCGAGGTCTTGGACTATTTGGCGAAAACTGGGCGACTCAGACATGAGGACGTGGTCATTTAAATCATGGACGACAATGGACTCCTGGCGACTCACAAGACTATGCTGCGAGGCCCTATCTTGGATGGGAATTGGCTCGCCCACGAGTGGCTTCGACAGCTGCGGGTATTCGGCTTCGACTATAAAGAACCGTCGTCCTTCATCCAACAAGGTGATTGTTGCATGATCCACGTCGAAAAGATCGAGGAGTGTGGCAGACATCCCTTGGAATACCTCGCGGAGTGGCTGTCCCTCCATCGGACGGGAAAAGGTCATAGCGATCTCGTGCAACTTCGCCAAGACTGAGGACACTTTGTTCATGAGAATACCTTTATGGGGTTTTGATCATCGTTTGGTAGGTTGGGTGACGAGGGAACCCCAACATTTCAACGTCGTAAATGCACACGCTATTTTCATGTCCTGGGGCGACGCCGTGGGCGTTGGGCCGAGTCGCCCCGCGCTCGCTTTGTCGCTCGTCGTCTCGCGGAGTTGTGTTTTTGTCAAGCCAAAATCCGAGGCGCTCGCGATGTCATTTCCAAAGACCGCAGGCTACTGCTCTTTGAAGTCCAAGTCGCTCCAGGCTTGTGCAGTTGCTGGCTAATCGTGAAAGTTACGAGCCCGTCGAAGAAGTCTTTGTCCGCCGCGCTCGTCTTGTCGCCGCCAAAAGGTTACGGGACCAAACGCCGGCCGTAAGCCGGTATCGCCACGCTCTTTGTGTCGCCTCTCGAAGCCGACCAGTCTCTTTCTTATAACCGGCGAACCTACTGCCGGTTGAGCGGGTGAGCCCAATCGCGGCGAAGTCAGCGCCGCGATTCCCGGCGACGGAGTCGCCGGGAACAAGCAATTCGATGGTTTCTGTGTATCTCCGCCGCGGTAGGCGGCAGTGCTTCCTGGCATGTCCCGACGGACCTCACTTGCCCTGACAGGGCTACGTTCATCCCCCCGATTTCGCTAAGTAATAGTCGGCCGGGCACTTGGTTGACAAGGGAAAAATTTTCACGCATTCTTTCCGTATATCTCCACAGTCTGGCTAGCTAACACACACAGGATATCCTCCATGCTCAACGTTTCCCCGGCCTTGCAGGCTCGATTCCTGGCATTCCTGCGGCAAAAGGCGATTCCCGGGCAAGCCCATGGCGCTTTCCTGAAATGGCTCCGTTACTACCTGGATTTCTGCGGCAAGTATCAGCTGCCGGACAGGCAAGGGGACAGCCTGGCCCCCTTTCTGGGGAAGCTCCAGGACAGGCGGCAGAACGAACAACAGCGGCAGCAGGCCTCGCAGGCGGTGTCGTTCTATCTGGAGCTGATATCTGGGGAGGAATCCAGGGAAGAGCCCCCTGGGCCACCGGGTGCGCCTGGGCGGCCGCAGGCTACCGAGGGTCCGGCGCAACGTTCTGCCCCGGAGTCGCGGACCGCGGCCGCCGCTGCAGCACCGCTGGGGGAAACGCGGTCGGTCCTTGCGCCGGCCTCTGCCGGAAAGCCGGAACAGCCGCAGGCCTCGGGGAATGGCTCCGTGGCCCGGAGGGTGCCATCCCCCGGGCAGACTTCAGCCGCCGCGGCACCTCCGGCAGGGAAGGCATGGGGCGGGGAGCCCTGGCACCGGCTCCCGGTGGCCGGGGCCACGGTTCGGGAAGCGACGGCGTTCCCGGAGCCATTGCCGCGGGTGCAGGAGCCGGCGTCACCAGCGCCGGCTTCGGCTCCGCCGACTGGCCCGGCCAGTCAGCCGCGGACAGGGATCTCCTGGAAAGGGGAATTCGACCGGCTGGCCGAGGAGATCCGGCTCCGGCACTACTCGCCACGAACCCTGCGCACATACCAGCACTGGCTGGCTAAGCTCCAGACCTTCACCCGCAGCAAGCCACCGGCCGAGCTGACGCCGGCGGACGTCAAGGGGTTTCTGACCCAATTGGCTGTGGTGCGGGGCGTCTCGGCGTCCACCCAGAACCAGGCCTTCAATGCCCTGTTGTTCTTCTTCCGCCATGTCCTCCATCAGGAGTTCGGCAAGGTCGAGGGCGTGGTCCGGGCCAAGCGCCGGCCGTACATCCCGGTGGTGCTGTCCCGGGAGGAGATCCAGGCGGTCCTGGCGTACCTGGAGGACCCTTTCGATCTGGTGGTGCGGCTTCTGTACGGCTGCGGCCTGCGGCTCTTCGAGTGCCTGCGGCTGCGGGTGCAGGACATCAATTTCTCTGCCGGGGTTCTGACCGTGCATGACGGCAAGGGCCAGAAGGATCGGACGGTGCCGATACCGGAGGCGGTGCGCTCCGATCTCCGGGCCCGGATCGAAGGCCTGAAATCCCTGCACCAGCAGGACTTGGAGCGGGGCTGCGCCGGGGTCTTTCTGGTCAATGCCCTGGAGCGCAAATACCGCCATGCGGCCCGGGAATTCGTCTGGCAGTGGCTCTTCCCGGCCAGGAGCCTGACCCGGGTGCCGGAATCCGGGGAGATGCGGCGCTACCACCTCCATGAATCCCATGTCCAACGGGCGATCAAGGAGGCGGTGGCCAAGGCCCGGCTCGGCAAGCGCGCCTCGGCTCACACCTTCCGCCACAGCTTCGCCAGCCACCTGCTGCAGGCCAACTTCGACATCCGCACCATCCAGCAGCTCCTGGGGCACAGCGACGTGCGTACCACCATGATCTATACCCACACCGTGCCGAGCACGACCATCAAGGAGGCGCGCAGTCCCCTGGATCTTTGGCCCGGCTGAGGGGCGGTGGTGCTTGGACCTGCGGTCAGCCCCGCTGGCCGACGGCGACGATGTAGTCGGTCCAGCAGCGGCGGCGGACAAAGGCGGCGGCCAGGCGGGCCAGGGGGCCGGTGCGGCCTTCCTTCATATGGTGGGACCAGGATTCCACGAGGATGGCTTGATAGCCGGCCCGGGCCAGCAGGCGGCGCAGGGAGGCGGGGCTGAAGGAATAGACGTGCCACGGGAAGCCGAAGTGCTTGAAGTCGCAGCGCTTGAGGCCCAGCCGGCAGAGGAGGGTCTTGTAGCGGTCGGCAAGGCCCCGGTGGCTGGGCACCTGGAGGAACAGATAGCCGTCCGGGCCGGTGAGACGGTGGCAGTGGGCAAGGAGCCGCAGCGGGTCGTAGACATGCTCCAGGACGTCCCAGACCACCAGGCCCTGGTAGGGCGTGGCGGGCGCGAAGTCCTCCAGGAGCTGGTTGTGGACTGTAACCCCGGTGGTGCGGCCGGCCAGGTCGGCCAGCATGCGGCTGGGCTCCAGGCCCTCGGCGGCCAGGCCCTGCTCCTGGGCCTCCCGGCAGAACAGGCCGATATGGCAGCCGACGTCGAGGATCCGGGCCCCGGGGCCGAGATGCTGCCGGACCAGGTTGACCTTGAGCCGGGCGATGTGGTACTCCTGCGGCTCCCGGCGCGGCCAGGTCTCGTAGCTCCAGCCGGCCAGGCGCTCCACATAGCCGGCGGCGAAGAAGGCCGGGCTCTCGTAGATGGCCAGAAGCGAGGCCTCGGTGAAGCGGGGCGAGGCGTAGAGGATGTCGCAGCCGGGGCAGCGCCAGATGCCCACCCCGTTGGCCTTGCGGAAGACCAGAACCGGCGGCGGCGCCGGCTGGCACAAAGGGCAGGCCACCTCCTCGGCCTGACCCGAGAATGGCCCGCAGACGAGATCGTCCCGAGCGGGCACCACCGGAGCAGCGCTCATCGAATGCCTTATTCCTCCTTTGATCCCTTTGGCGACCGCCTGGCCCGGGATCTGCGCAACCAGTTGTCCCAGGCCCTGGCCGCGGCCCTGGCCAGCGGCCAGCCGGACCCCGTGCTCGCGGTGGCGGCCGGCTTCCGGCCCCGGCTGGCGGCCGTGCACCTGGACTATCTTGACCGGCGGCTCGCCGGTTACACTACGGTTCTCGGCCGCGGGCCAGTGACAGATGACAGCGGCTGGTGGCAGGCCTTGGCCGCTTTGTGGGAGCAGGGCCTGTTCTTCGAGGTGCACGAGCTCATCGAAGGGCGCTGGCGCCGGGCCCGGGGGCAGGAGCGCGCTGCCCTGCACGGCCTGATCCTGGCCGCCGGCGCCCTGGTGCACCGGGAAGCCGGCCATGACGCTGCCGCGGTCAAGATGGCCGGCCGCGCCCGCGCCCTCTTGCCCCGGACCTCCGACCTCTCCCCCAGCCCCGCCCTGCCCGGCCTCCTCGCCGCCGTCCAGCAGGCCCTGACCGCCGCTTTCCCTCCCTGAGCCTCCCCTCGGGGTCGCCGGGCGGTTCATTCATTTTTTAGCGCCTTGCGTATGGCAACCCACAGGTCCCATGGCTCCCATGGCCCCATGGGACTTATAGGACCTATAGGACCTATGGGAGACCACCATGGCGGGCTTCCGGCGTTTCATCCATTCGGGTGTGCGCCGCGCATGGCAACTCTCCCCCCTCAGCCCGGTCCGGCCAGATACTTCCTCCTGAGCGCCTCGCAGACGTGGTCCGGCACCAGGCCGCTGACATCGCCACCAAAGCGGGCCGCTTCCTTGATGATGCTGGAGCTGATGTAGATCCAGCGGAAGCCGGTCATGAGAAAGACCGTCTCCACTTCCCGCTCCAGCCGCCGGTTCATGAGGGCGAGCTGGAACTCGTATTCGAAATCCGACACCGCCCGCAGGCCGCGGATGATGATGCGGGCGCCCCGGGTGTAGGCGAAGTCCACCAGCAGGCCGGAGAAGCTGGCCACCTCGATGCGGTCCTCATGGACGCCGAAGCAGGCCCGGGCCATGGCAAGCCGCTCCTTCAGATCGAACAGGGGCGACTTGCCGGTGCTCTCGGCCACCGCCACCACCAGCCGGTCGGTGATCATGAGCGCCCGCTGGATGATGTCCAGGTGGCCGTTGGTGATGGGGTCGAAGGTGCCGGGGTAGACCGCCAGGCGGTAGGGCAGGTCCGGCGAAACGAAGGGCTGGTAGTCGCTCATGGCAGGTGGTGGGTGGGGCCTAGCCGCAAAGGTAGAGCCAGAAGCCGGCCTCGCCGTAGCGGCGCTGGTCGGCGATGGCGAGGCGGCCGGCGAGAGCGGGCAGTTCCTGGCCGGCGGCCTCCTCGGCCACGACCCAGCCGCCCGCGGCCACCAGGCGGCCGGTGGCCAAGCCCTCCAGGGTCCGGGCCGCCAGGCCCTGGCGGTAGGGAGGATCGAGAAAGACCAGGGAGAAGCCCTGGGGGCCGGCCAGGGGCTCGAGAAAGGCCAGGCCGCGGTCGAGGTCCCGGGCCAGGATCCGGGCCCGATCCCCGAAGCCGCAGGCCTCGACGTTGCGGGCCAGGATGGCCAGGGCCTGGGGCTGGCTGTCCACGAGAACGGCACTGGCCGCGCCCCGGCTCAAGGCCTCCAGGCCAAGGGCGCCGGTGCCGGCAAAGAGATCCAGCACCCGGGCGCCGGCCACCCGCGGGCCGAGGATGGAGAACAGGGCCTCCCGGGCCCGGTCGGCGGTGGGCCGCACCGACCGGCCGGCCGGCACCGCCAGGCGTCGGCCCCGGGCCGTGCCGGCGATGATCCGCAAAACGCTAGCGGTACTCCTGGCAGAGGACCTCGGCGATCTGCACCGCGTTCAAGGCCGCGCCCTTCAGGATGTTGTCCGAGACGATCCACAGGTTGAGGCCATTGGCGATGGACTCGTCCTCCCGGATACGGCCCACCAGGGTCTCGAAGGCGCCGGCGGCATCGATGGCCATGGGGTAGACCTTGTTGTCCGGGTCGTCCGCCAGCCGCACCCCCGGGGCGCCGGCCAAAATCTCCTTGGCCACCGCTGCGGTGAGCTTCTCTTCGGTCTCGATGTTCACCGCCTCGGAATGGCCGTAGAAGACCGGTACCCGCACCGTGGTGGCGGTGACCCCGATGGTCTGGTCACCAAGGATCTTCCGGGTTTCGTGGACCATCTTCATCTCCTCTTTCGTATAGCCGTTGTCGAGGAAGACGTCGATGTGGGGCAGGCAGTTGAAGGCGATCTGGTACGGGTAGACCTGGGCCTCCATGGGCTTGCCGGCGGCATAGGCCCGCACCTGACGGTCCAGCTCCTCGATGGCCTTGGCGCCGGTGCCGGAGACCGCCTGGTAGGTGGAGACAACGATGCGCCTGATGCGGGCCCGGTCGTGCAGGGGCTTCAGGGCCACCACCATCTGGATGGTGGAGCAGTTGGGGTTGGCGATGATGCCCCGGTTGCGGTGCAAGGCGATGGCATCCGGGTTCACCTCCGGCACCACCAGTGGGATCGCGGGATCCATGCGAAAGGCGGAGGAGTTGTCGATGACCACGGCGCCGGCCGCCGCCGCTGCTGGCGCGAACTCCAGGGAACGGGCGGCGCCGGCCGAGAACAGGGCGATGTCGATGCCCCGGAAGGAGTCCTTGGTGAGCTGCATGACCGGGATCTCCTCGCCCCGGAACATGAGCTTCTTGCCCACCGACCGCTCGGAGGCCAGGAGGCGCAGGTCGTTGACCGGAAAGTCGCGGCGCGCGAGCACCTCCAGCATGGCCTTGCCCACGGCGCCGGTGGCGCCAGCCACCGCCACGTTGAATTGCCCATCATGTGCACACATGAACGATCCCCTTATGACTCCCCTCGGTTCTCCCAACCGGCGAAGCTCCTGATCTCGTCGGCTGGGGGTGTGAATCCGCCTCCGTCCGAACCCCCTTACACCGCCTGGGCCACCAGATCCCCCACCTCCCGGGTGCCGTAGCCCATGCGGCCGGCAGCCAGGCTTTTGAGGTCCTCGGCCACCACCTTCTTGATGGCGCTCTCCACCGCGGCGGCCGCCGCCGTCTCGCCCAGGAAGTCCAGCATCATCTGGGCGGCGCCGATGGCGGCCAGGGGGTTGATGACGTTCTTGCCCGTGTACTTGGGCGCCGAGCCGCCGATGGGCTCGAACATGCTCACCCCCTGGGGGTTGATGTTGCCGCCGGCGGCAATGCCCATGCCGCCCTGGATCATGGCCCCCAGGTCGGTGATGATGTCACCGAACATGTTGTCGGTGACGATGACGTCGAACCATTCCGGGTTCTTGACCATCCACATGCAGGTGGCGTCCACGTGGGCATAGTCGGTTTGGATGTCCGGGTACTCCTTGGCCACCTCATAGAACGCTCGTTCCCAGAGGTCGAAGGCGAAGGTGAGGACATTGGTCTTGCCGCACAGGGTCACCTTCTTCCTCTTGTTGCGCCGGCGGGCGTACTCGAAGGCAAAACGGATGCAGCGCTCGGCCCCTTTCCGGGTGTTGATGGACTCCTGCACCGCCACCTCGTCCGGGGTGCCCTTCCGGAGCACACCGCCGGCGCCAGCATACAGGCCCTCGGTGTTCTCCCGCACCACCACGAAATCGATGTCCGCCGGCCCCTTGTTCTTGAGGGGGGTGTCGACGCCCGGGTAGAGGATCACCGGCCGCAGGTTGATGTACTGGTCCAGGGCGAACCGGAGATGGAGGAGGATGCCCTTCTCCAGGATGCCTGGCTTGACGTCCGGGTGGCCGATGGCGCCCAGAAAGATGGCCTGGTGCCCGGACAGCCGCTCCACGGCGTCGGCCGGCAGCACCTCGCCGGTGCGCAGGTAGCGGTCGCCGCCGTAGTCGTAGTCGGTGAGGCTCAGGTCAAAGCCGAACTTGGCGGCCGCGGTCCTAAGAACCTTCACGCCTTCGGCCACCACCTCCGGGCCGGTACCGTCGCCGCCAATCACCGCGATGTTGTAAGTCTTCGTTGCCATGGGTCTTCCTTCCTCAGTTTGCCGGCTGAAGGTTGCAAAAAAATCCCGCCGTCCGGCCGGACAGCGGGCAAAGTGGCGCGGATCACAGGGAGACCAGGCTGCGGTTCATCTCCCTTTTGAGGTACTCCATGCGGTTGAGGCCATTGAGGTAGGCCTTGGCCGCAGCGGTGATGATGTCCGGGTCCGAGCCCTGGCCGATGACCGAGCGGCCGTCCAGGGCCAGCCGTACCGTCACCTCGCCCTGGGCGTCGGTGCCGCCGGTGATGGAGCTCACCGAGAAGAAAAGGAGCCGGCTGGCCGTGGCGGTGATCTCGGCAATGGCCCGGAAGGCTGCATCGATGGGGCCGACGCCGATGGCCGAGGCCCGGTGCTCCTGGCCACCCACCTCCAGGCAGACCGCAGCGGTGGGCAGGACGCCGGAGCCGCTCATCACGCCCAGGGAGAGGAGGCGGTAGGTGTCCGGGATCCGGAACACCTCGTCCATGAGGATCGCCTCCAGGTCCTCGTCGAACATCTCCTTCTTCTTGTCCGCCAGGTCCTTGAAGCGCACGAACACCCGGTCCACCTCCTCGTCGGTGAGGCGGTAGCCCAGCTCCCGGGTACGGTCTTTCAGGGCGTGGCGGCCGGAATGCTTGCCCAAAACCAGGCTGCCCTTGGTGAGCCCGATGTCGGCCGGGTTCATGATCTCGTAGGTTGTGCGCTCCTTCAGGACCCCGTCCTGGTGGATGCCGGACTCGTGGGCAAAGGCGTTGGCGCCCACCACCGCCTTGTTGGGCTGCACCACCAGGCCGGTGATGGTGGTCACCATCCGGCTGGTGGGGTAGATGTGCTCGGTGGCGATCCCGGTGTGCACCGGCCACAGATCCGCCCGGGTGCGGATGGCCATCACCACCTCTTCCAGGGCGGTGTTGCCGGCCCGCTCGCCGATGCCGTTCACCGTGCACTCCACCTGGCGGGCCCCCGCCGCCACCGCGGCCAGGGAGTTGGCCACCGCCAGGCCCAGGTCGTTGTGGCAGTGGACCGACAGCACTGCCCGGTGGATGTTGGGCACGTGCTCCATGAGGTAGCCGATCTTGGCGCCGAATTCCGCCGGCATGGCGTAGCCGGTGGTGTCCGGGAAATTGAGGGTGGTGGCCCCGGCCTCGATGACAGCGGCAAAGACCTGGCAGACGAAGTCGAGATCACTCCGGGAGGCGTCCTCGGCGGAGAACTCGACATTGCTCGTGTAGCGGGCGGCGTGGCGCACCGCCGCCTGGGCCATGGCCAAGACCTCCTCCCGGCTCTTCTTGAGCTTGTGGCGCAGGTGGATGTCCGAGGTGGCCAGGAAGGTGTGGATGCGCGGCGCCGCGGCACCGGCCAGGGCCTCCCAGGCGCGGTCGATATCCTTTTCGCTCGCCCGGGCCAGGGCCGCCACCTGCACCCCCCGCACCCCGTCGGCGATGGCCTTGACGCAGGCGAAATCCCCGGCCGAGGCCACCGGAAAGCCGGCCTCGATGACGTCCACGTTAAGCCTTTCCAGCTGCTGGGCCAGCCGCAGCTTCTCCTGCATGTTCATGCTGGCCCCGGGCGACTGCTCGCCGTCCCGCAGGGTGGTATCGAAGATGATGATCCTGTCGCTAGCCATGGCTCCCTCCCTTGGATTCGCCGATCGTAAGCGTCCCGGCCGGCTCGTCTTTGCCGTGGGCCAGCCAGTGGTAGATGGCGAGGGCCGGCCCGGACAGCACGTAGAGGGCGGCAAGGCCAAACAGGGTCACCTGGGGCTCGGTGGCCAGCACCATGACGATGAGCACCATCGCCACCAGCACCGGGAAGGGCTTCTTGCCCTGGGCGGCCTGGTTCTTGAAGCTCAGGTACCGGAAGGTGCTGACCATGAAATAGGACAGGAAATAGACCATGGCCAGGACCAGGATGTTCTGCACGGCGCCGCCTTTGCCCAGAAAGCCGCAGAACAGCACCGAGGTGGCCACGGTGCCGGCGGCGGCGGGGCAGGGCAGGCCCAGAAACGAGCCGTCGGTCGCCGGCGGCAGGGTGTTGAAGCGGGCCAGGCGCAGGGCGGTGGTGGCCACGTAGAGGAAGGCGGCCAGCCAGCCGAAGCGGCCATACGGGGCCAGGGCCCAGAGATAGGCGAGGATGGCCGGGGCGACGCCGAAGGCCACCAGGTCGCACAGGGAGTCGTACTCCATGCCGAACTTGCTGGTGGTGTTGGTCAGGCGGGCAATCCGGCCGTCCAGGCCGTCGAAGACCCCGGAGACCAGGATGGCCAGGGCCGCCTCGTGGAAATCACCACGGATTGCCGCCACAATGGCGAAGAAGCCGGAGAGCAGGCTGGCGGTGGTGAACAGGGATGGCAGCAGGAAGAAGCCCTTGCGCGGCGGGACATTGCTCTTCGGACGGCGGCGGTAGCGCATGGTCAGGCCTCCTTGGCGGCAGGGTGAGGCGGCAGGCCTTGGCCCCGGGATCGCCCGGAACCGGCAGGCGGTGCACCGGCACGGCCATAAGCCCTGGCCTCGTCCCCCGGAGGGAGCTGCGGCTGGGCTGGGGGCCGGCCCAGCAAGCTACCTACTATAGCATGTTCCCTCGGAAAGAAAAGCCGCGGCTTGCAAGCGCTGGCGGCGGGAGGCCACGGGACGCAGAGCGGCCGGACGCGGCCATCAGGACAGATGGCCCAGGAGGGTCTCGCCGGCCCGCACCTGCTGGCCCACCTCCACCGCCAGCTGCGTCTGGAGGGGCAGGTAGAGGTCGACCCGGGAGCCGAAGCGGATGAGCCCAAACCGCTGGCCCCGCTCCACCTGGTCGCCCTTGCGGCACCAGCAGACGATCCGCCTGGCCACCAGGCCGGCGATCTGCACCACGGCCAGCTGGCGCCCCCCGGCGGTGGCGAGCAAGGTGGCACAGGACTCGTTCGCCAGGGCGGCGCGGCCGGCATCCGCGGCCAGAAAGGCGCCAGGCCGGTAGCGCACCCCCGTCACCCGCCCGGCAAAGGGTATCCGGTTGACGTGGACGCTGAACAGGTTCATGAAGATGCTGACCCGGTAGGCGTGGTCCCCGAGGTAGCGCTCGTCGTAGAGCTGGTCGATGGCGATCACCTGGCCGTCCGCCGGTGCCACCAGGGCATCCACCGCCTCCGGCCCCACCCGCTCCGGATCCCGGAAGAAGAAGAGGACAAAGCCGGTGACCGCCACCCCGCCCCACGCCAGCAGCTCGTGGCCGACCAGGGCGGCCACCACCGTGGCGAAGGCGGCAAAGCCGATGAAGGGATAGCCCTCCCGGGCTACCGGCACCTGGGGCGCAACCATCGAAAATGCCGCCGTCTCCCGTCGCCTCGCCCGCCCGGATCCTTTCAGGTCTTCTTGGCCCGGGGCATGGCGATGACGCCGGTGCGCACGATCTCCTGGATGCCGATGGGCCGCAGGATATCGATGACCGCCTGCATCTTGGACTTGGAGCCGGTGATCTCCACGGCATAGCTCCGGGGGCTTACGTCCACCACCTTGCCCCGGAAGATGTCGATCACCCGCAGGACCTCGGCCCGGGTATGGGATTCGGCCTTGACCCGGATGAGGGCCATCTCCCGCTCCACATACTCACCCTCGGTGACATCGGTCACCTTGATGACATCGATGAGCTTGTGGAGCTGCTTGGTGATCTGCTCGATGATCTGGTCGTCCCCGGTGGAGACCAGGGTGAGGCAGGAGATCTCGGGATCCACCGTCTCGGCAACGCACAGGCTTTCGATGTTGAACCCACGACCGGAAAAAAGGCCGGTCACCCGGGAGAGCACCCCGGGCTTGTTCTGCAGCAGAACGGATATCGTGTGTCGCATGCCCTGTCCTCTTTGGCTATCTACACGAGCAGCATCTCGGTGGTGGCCTTGCCGGCCGGCACCATGGGGTAAACCCCCTCCTCCCGGGAGATGACGAAGTCCATGATGACCACGTTGTCCGTGGCCAGGGCCTCCCGGATGACCGGCTCCACCTCGCTGGGCTTGGTGGCCCGGAGCCCCACCGCCCCGTACGCCCGGGCCAGGGCGCAGAAGTCCGGCGCTACCGACAGATCGGTCTGGGAGTACCGCTTGCCGTAGAAGAGCTCCTGCCACTGGCGGACCATGCCCAGATAGTTGTTGTTCAGAAGGGCGATCTTCACCGGCGCCCGGTTCTGGACCGCGGTGGCCAGCTCCTGGATGTTCATCTGCAGGGAGCCGTCACCGGCGATGTCGATGACCACCCGGTCCGGTGCCGCGAGCTGGGCGCCGATGGCGGCCGGAAAGCCGTAGCCCATCACCCCCAGGCCGCCGGAGGTCATGAAGTGCCGGGGCTTGTCGAACAGGTAGAACTGGGCCGCCCACATCTGGTTCTGCCCCACCTCGGTGGTGATGATCGCCTCGCCGCGGGTGAGCTCGTGGAGCTTCTGGACCACGAACTGGGGCTTGATGACCTCGCTGTCCTGGGCAAAGCCCAACGGATGCTTCTGCCGCCATTCGGTGATCTGGGCGTGCCAGGGATCCAGGCGCACCGGCTCGAGGTCGGCGGCAATCTCCTCGTGGTGGCGCACGAACCAGGAGTTGATCGCGGTGAGCGCGTGCTTGCAGTCGGCGACGATGGGGATGTGCACCCGCACGTTCTTGCTGATGGAGGTGGGGTCGATGTCGATGTGGATGATCTTGGCATGGGGGGCGAAGGCGTCGATGCGGCCGGTCACCCGATCGTCGAACCGGGAGCCCACGGCGATGAGGAGGTCGCAGTTGGCCACCGCCATGTTGGCGTAGTAGGTGCCGTGCATACCCAGCATGCCCAGGGACAGGGCATGGCTGCCCGGGAAGCCGCCCAGGCCCATGAGGGTCATGGTCACCGGGATCCGATGCCGCAGGGCCAGCTCGGTCAGCTCCTCATGGGCGTTGGCATGGATGACCCCGCCGCCGGCATAGATCACCGGCCGCTTGGCCTTCTGGATCGCCCGGCAGGCCTTCTCCACCTGGCCGGGATGGGGCTCGTAGTTGGGGCGGTAGGTCCGCATCCGGATGGGCTTGGGCTCGATCCATTCCAGGCTCGCCGCCACCACGTCCTTGGGCAGGTCCACGAGCACCGGCCCGGGACGGCCCGTGCGGGCGATGTGGAAGGCCTCCCGGATGGTGGGGATGAGGTCCTTGCCCTCCTTCACCAGATAGTTGTGCTTGGTGCAGGGCCGGGTGATGCCGACGATGTCCACCTCCTGGAAGGCGTCGTTGCCAATGAGGCGGGTGGGCACCTGACCGGTGAAGACGACGATGGGGATGGAGTCCATGTAGGCCGAGGCGATGCCGGTCACGGTGTTGGTGGCACCGGGGCCGGAGGTCACCAGGGCCACGCCGACGTCGCCCCGCACCCGGGCGTAGGCGTCGGCGGCATGCACCGCTGCCTGCTCGTGGCGGACCAGCACATGGTTGATGCTGGACCGCGTCAGCTCGTCATACAGATCGATCACCGCGCCGCCGGGAAACCCGAAGATGGTGTCGATCCGCTGCTCCTCCAGACACTTGATGAACGCCTGGGCACCTGTAACCTTCATGGGACACATCCTTAAAGAAAAGACTCGGCTGCTCGATTGGCAGGAACAGGGGGCCAGGGCTGGCCGGCAGCCTCGTGCGGCCCGTCCCGCAGGAGGATCAGCCCGCCTGCCGGTCCCCGCGCCGGGAGCCAACGAAACGGCCTCGACCGCACCAGGCGGCGAGGCCGGGACCGGCACCGGCCCTGCCCGGGGTCAGGAGCCGGAAACGCAGTGGGCTGATGGGGAATTGGCCGACTATAAAGGACGGCCCCGGGGATTGTCAACCGGGATTGTGCCCGGCCGGGCAGGCGGGCTCCCCGTCCGGGCGCAGCTCGGAGACGAAGAGGGGCTGGCCGGACGCCCCCGGCTGATCGGGCAACAGCCCAACCGCCCGGCCGCGCGCCAGGAAATGCCGCACCGCGGCCCGGCCAGTGGCGCCCAGGTTCAGGGAGAAGTCGTTGACATACAGGGCGATATGCTGGGCGATGACCGGCGCGGCCAGCTCCTGGGCGTGGGCCCGGACGTACGCGCTGGTGGCACCGGGGGTGTCCTGCGCCAGGCGGACGCTGGCGCGCACCGCGGCATCGATGGCCGCAATGAGGGGGGCGCCCAGGGAGCGGCGAGCAGCGATCCCGCCCAGGGGAATGGGCTGGCCGGATTCTTCCTCCCACCAGGCGCCCAGGTCGGCCACCGCCTGCAGCCCGTAATCCGGAAAGGTGAAGCGTCCCTCGTGGATGATCACCCCGGCGTCCACCCGGCCCGCGGCCACGGCAGGCATGATCTCCGAGAAGGGCATGGCCACCAGGCGCTTGGCCTCCGGGGCCCAGAGTCCGAAGAGCAGGGCGGCGGTGGTCAGGCGGCCGGGGATGGCCACGGTCAACCGGGCCAGCCCGGCCCGCTCAAGCCTTTCCCGGGCCACCACCAGGGGGCCGCAGCCCCGGCCCAGGGCGGCACCCGCCTCCAGCAGAACATACTGGTCCAGGACCAGGCCCAGGGCGTGGCAGGAGAGCTTGGTGACATCGAAGCGGCCGGCCAGTGCCCAGGTGTTCAGGGTCTCCACATCGGCGAGCACAGGCGGGGTGAAGGCCGGGCTGCCCGGCGGCAGGAGGCCGTGGGCCAGGCCGTGGAAGATGAAGGTGTCGTTGGGGCAGGGGGAGAAGGCCAGGCTTACGGGGTGGCTGCTCACAGCGGCAGGTCTCCATGGCCGGCCAGGGCCGCCGCTACCAGGGCGCCGGCCTCCGCGGCCTTCAGACAGGCAGCAGGCAGGTCCCAGGACGCCTGGTCCCGGTCCTGCACCAGGTTGCTCATGGCCCGCAGCTCCACGAGGGGCACGCCGAAGAGCTGGCAGACCCGGGCCACCGCCGCCCCTTCCATGTTCTCCACCGCCACCCGGAACTGGTCCCGGATGGCAAGCCCGGCGGCGGTGGTGCCGCTGGTCGCGGCCACCGTGGCAAAGGCGGCGGCCGGGCAGGGTCGGCCGGCCCGGGCCAGGATTGCCGCGGCCTGGCGGCCAAGCTCCGGGTCGAGGCGGAAGCGGGTGCACAGCGGCAGGCGGCTCTCATCGAAGGGCTCCAGCCGGTCCCGCAGCCGGACGCCGGTGTCGGCCAGGACCTCGGTGGCGGCCACGGCCAGATCGCCGATCCCCAGGCCGCTGTCCGGGTAGGCGCCGCCGACCCCGACCAGCAGGAGGGCGGCGGGCAGGGCGGGAAGGCTGGCCAGATGCCGGGCCAGGCGGGCCGCCGCCTCCACCGGCCCCATGCCGACACAAAAAGGCTCCAGCCCGGAGACGGCATCCAGGCGGGACAAAAGGGGCTCCATCTCCAGCCCGGTGGCGGTGGCGACAAGGATCATGGGCAGGTGGGGGAGGGCGGCCGGGTCACGGCCCGGCGACCCGCTCCTTGCGGCAAAGGTCTCCGGCAGAGTATAGCCGCCGGCCGGCAAATGACAACGAGCCTGTGGCGGAGCCGCCTCGGGCGTTGCTTTTTTCCTCGGTATTCACTAAAAGAGATGAAGGCTTCGTCCCGCCCCAAGCCCCTTACCCCCGGAGGCCCACGCATGGGGTCGCGTCTCTCCCGCCACGGCCTGCTGTATCTCGTCTTTGCCGCCACCCTGGCAGGCGGCTTCTCTCCGGTCCAGACCTGGGCCGAGGCGCCAGGCGTAGCTCTCGGAAGGGCCAGGGATCTGGCCGCCGCCGGGCAGGGCGCCGCGGCCTACGATCTGTTGTGGCAGGCGGTGCTGGAGGAGCCCACCCACCTGGGCCTCAACTTCGAACTGGGCCGCCTGGCCATGGAGCTGGGACTCTATGAGAACGCCGCCGCCACCTTCGAGCGGATCCTGATGCTGGATCCCAACCAGCCCCGCAGCCGCTACGAGCTGGCCAAGGCCTATTTCGAGCTCAAGGCCTATGCCCTGGCCGAAGAGGAGTTTCAGAAGGTCCTGGCCGCCCAGCCGCCGCCGGAGGTGCAGCAGGCGGTGGCTCGCTACCTCGACGAGCTGGCCGCCCGCCAGAGCCGGCATCAGCTGGAATTCTCCGGCCAGCTGGGCCTCACCTACGACACCAACGCCAACGCCGGCCCCGGTGCCGGGGTGGTCACCACCAGCCTGGGACCGGTGCCGGTGACCGCAGAAGGGGGCCCCCAGGCCGACTGGGGCACTGTGCTCGGCCTGGCCCTGGACCACCGCTACGCCCTGGCCGGGGGGGACTCTTGGGTCTGGCAGAGCCACGGCGGGGTCAACAGCACCCTCTACCACGACAAGCATGCCTTCGACCTGGCGATCCTCTCCCTGGCCACCGGCCCGGCCCAGGTCATCCCGGATCGCCGCCTGGAGATGGCGGTCACCGTCGACGCCATCACCTACGGCTCCGACGACTATGCCCAGTTCTATGGGCTCGCCCCGGCTGGCACCTGGCGCCTGGCCTCCAGCCTGTTCCTGAACGGGGAGGCGGCGCTGCAGAAGAGGGCCTACTCGGCGGACGACGACCGGGACGGGACCTACGGATCGATCCAGGTGACGCCCCGCCTCTTCTGGGGCGATAACCGGTACATGGTGCAGTGGCGGCTGGGCTGGGCCCGGGAGGATGCCCGGGCCGGACACAAGAGCTGGGACGGCCCGGAGGCCGCCATTGGCCTTTACTCCCATCTGGTGGCCGACCTCACCGGCTACCTGCAGCTCGGCTTCCAGGACGTCCGCTACGACGCCCAGGACCCCAGCTTCCCCGAGCTGCAGGCGGACAAGCGCTACCGGGCCCTGGCCAGCCTCGCTTCCCCGTTGCCCTGGTGGGACCTGGCCGCCTCCCTGGCCTTCCAGTACACCCGCAACACCTCGACCCTGGATGTCTACGATTACACCCGCCGGCAGACCACCCTGCTCCTGACCCGGAGATTCTAGAGACCATGCCGCCCGCCCGCCACCTCCTGCCCCTTGTCGTCGTCCTCGGTCTCCTCGTTGCCGGCTCGGCCCTGGCCGCTGACCTGGTCGGGCGGGTGGCGGTCATGGAAGGGGAGGCCTCGGCGGTGGCCGAGAATGGCCAGCGCCGCGCCCTGGCGCCCCGGGCCCCCATCGAGGCCAACGACACCATCGAGACCGGCCAGGCCGGCAAGGTGCAGATCTTCTTCCTCGACGAAACGGTCTTCACCGTCGGCCCGGACAGCGCGGTAAAGATCGACCGCTTCGTCTTCGATCCGCAATCCTCGGCCGGCGAGCTGTTGGCCAACGCGGCCCGGGGTACCTTCCGTATGGTCACCGGCAAGATTTCCCGCCACAACCCGGATCGGGTGCAGGTGAAGACGCCGGCCGCCACCATCGGCATCCGCGGCTGCTACCTGGTGGGCTCCATCAACCCCGCCCAGCAGTCCCTGACCCTGCTCTTCCTGGGTGGCCTGCAAGGGGCGGAGCGGGGCATCTATGCCCAGAACGAGGCCGGTGCCACGGGGCTGACCATCGCCGGCTTCGGCGTCGAGGTGGCCGGCCCCCAGCAGCCGCCGTCGCCGCCGGTCCAGTTCGGCATCGACCAGATCCGCGGCCTCCTGGCGCCCACCGAGATCCAGAGCCCGGCGGGCGGCGGGCCGGCCGGTGGCCCGTCCGGAGACAGCGGCACCGGCGGGGGCGATGCCGGCGCAGGGGGTGACGCTGGCGACGGCGGTGGTGACGCTGGCGACGGCGGTGGCGATGCTGGTACCGGTGGCGATGCTGCTGCCGGCGGTGGCGACGCTGGCAACGGGGGCGGCGGTGCCGGCACCGGCCAGGGCCAGGACGGCAATGTCGGCGGCTGGGGCGGCGTCAATGGCTCGGATGCCGGCGGCGGGGCCGGCGATGGTGGCACCCCGACCTTCAGCCCTACCACCACCTCGGAACAGCTGGACCGGCTCAACACCGTCATCCCGCCGCGGGTGGAGGAGACGCTGCCCACAGCGCCCACCGTGCCCAAGCCGCCGCCGGTGGACTGAGCCGGCCCTCTCACCGGGTTGATCCGTCATGGCTTCCCGTCTGGCCTTCCTGGGCAGGGCCCGCCTCCTGCCCCGCGCGGTGGGGCTCGTCCTGGCCGCGGCCATGCTCTGGCTGCACATGGCGGATCCGATCTTCCTGCAGGACTTCCGGGAGCGGGGCTTCGATCTCTTGCTCCGCCGGCTGCCCGGCAAGCCCGCCGGCACCCCCATCATCATCGTCGACATCGACTCCAAGAGCCTGGCGGGTCTGGGCCAGTGGCCGTGGCCGCGGACCGTTCTCGCCGAGACCCTGCGCATCATCGCCAGCGGCGGCCCCAAGGCGGTCGGCCTCGACATCGTCTTTGCCGAGCCGGACCGCACCTCCCCCCGTGAGGTGGCGGCCAGCCTCGCCGGGGTGGCAACCCCGGACACCCTGGCGGAGATTCAGGCCCTGCCCGACCACGACCAGGCCCTGGCCGGCGCCCTTCTGGCCAGCCCCACGGTCCTGGGCTTCGTCTTCGGCTTCGACGAGGCCGTGGCCACCGCCAACCAGCCCATGGCCCGGCCGGGCCGCTTCGCGGTCCGGGGTTTCGACCCCAGCCCCTGGCTCTTCCAGGCCCTGTATGCCGACGCCAATCTGCCGCTGTTGGAGGGGGCGGCGGTGGCCAGCGGCTTCTTCAACATCTTCCCGGACACCGACGGCCTGGTGCGCAAGGTGCCGCTCCTCATGGCCTACGGCCAGGAGATCTATCCCAGCCTGATGCTGGAGACCCTGGCCACCGGCCTCGGCTCGCCGACGGTGGTCCTCAGGCTGGCCCAGACCGGCAAGGGCCTGGTCAGCTCCGGCGTCAAGTACGAGCTGAAGATCGGCGAGCACATCGTTCCCACCGACGAGCAGGGCGCCATGCGCATCCGTTACTGCGGTCCCGCCTTCTCCTTCCCGTATCTGTCGCTGGTCGACGTCCTGGATGGTACGGTGGCGCCGGAGGTCTTCGCCGGGGCCTATGTTCTCGTGGGCACCTCAGCCCCGGGGCTCATGGACATCCGGGCCACCCCCACGGCCCAGATCTTTCCCGGTGTGGAGATCCACGCCCATGCCCTCAACACCATCCTCACCGGCGCCCATCTCCGGCGGCCGGACTGGATTCCCGGGCTGGAGCAGGCGTATCTGGCGGTGGTGAGCCTCCTGCTCATCATCCTCCTACCCCGGATCGGCGCCATCCCCGGCGGTGTGCTGGTCCTGGCCACCAGCGCCGGTCTGGGCTTCGCCTCCTACTGGCTCTTCGCCCACCGGGGCTTCCTTCTGGATATGCTCTATCCGCTGCTCACCACCGCGAGCCTTTTTACCAGCGGCACCTTCCTGAACTTCGTGTTCAAGGAGCGGGAATCCCGGAAGATCCGGGGCGCCTTTGGCCATTATGTCTCGCCAGCGGTGGTGCACGAGCTGCTCCAGCATCCGGAGCGGCTCACCTTGACCGGTGAGGAGCGGCCCATGACCATCCTCTTCTCCGACATCCGGGGCTTCACCTCCATCTCCGAGGGGATGACCCCCCAGGAGCTGTGCCAGTTCATCAACGAATACCTGACCCCCATGACCCAGCTGATCCTGGATGCGCGGGGCACAGTGGACAAGTTCATCGGCGACGCCATCATGGCCTTCTGGAACGCCCCCCAGGATGACCCCGAGCACGCGGTCCATGCCTGCCAGGCAGCCCTGGCCATGCTCCGGCGCCTGCCGGTGCTCAACCGGGAGTGGCAGGCCCGGGGGCTCAAGCCCATCGGCATCGGGGTCGGCATCCACTCCGGCCCGGCCCGGGTGGGCAACATGGGCTCGGACCAGCGCTTCGACTACACCGCCATGGGCGACACCGTCAACCTGGCCTCCCGGCTGGAGGGGGTCAACAAGCTCTATGGCACCGGCATCATCGCCAGCGCGGCGACCCGGGATCTGGTGACCGGCCGCGGCTTCGCCTTCCGGCAGCTGGACCGGGTGCGGGTCAAGGGCAAGGGCGAGCCGGTGACCATCTTCGAGCTGGTGGAGGAGGAGGCCCGGCTGTCGGACGACGACCGGGCGGAGCTGGCCGTCCATGCCGAGCTTCTGGCTGCCTATGGCCGCCGGGAGTTTGCGGCCGCCGCCGCCGGCTTCACCGCGCTGGCCGGCCGCCACGACCGCCTCCTCTACCGCCTCTACGCCGAGCGGGCCAGCCAGCATCTGGCCACCCCGCCCCCTGCCGACTGGGAGCCGGTCACCAACCTCACCTCCAAGTGACGCAGTCCTGAACCGTCTTGACACGCACCGCCTGCCCGTTCATTTATCTTCTCGACCAGCAGGAGGGGCGTCGAGATCGGGCCTTGGATCTGGTGGCAGATGGAGACCATCGATGGGGCCATGGTCGTGGTGAACCCCTTTCTCGATGTCTGAGCTTCCGGCAGGCCGGCGTCATCCCGGCCGGCTCTCGGCCGCCCCCGGACCAGGAGGCTGAGCCGGTAAGGTCAGCCGGGCCTCGGCGCCGCCCTCCGGCCGGTTGGCCAGGGTCAGGCTGCCGCCGTGCTCCTCGACGATCTTGCTGGCGATGGCCAGGCCCAGGCCGGTGCCGTTGGCCTTGGTGGTGACGTAGGGCTCCATGACCCGGTCCAGGATCTGTGCCGGGATGCCGGGGCCGGTGTCCGCCACGCGGATCTCGACGCCCCCTCGTGGCCCGGCCGCGGCCTGCACCGCCAGCACGCCGCCGGCCGGCATCGCCTGCAGGGCGTTCAGGAACAGGTTCAGGAAGACCTGCTTCAGGCGGTCCTGGTCGGCCTGCACCACCGGCAGGTCCGGGGCATAGGCGGTCTCGATCCGCACCCCCAGCTCGGCGGCATCCGAGGCCATGAGCGCCAGGGCGGTGTCCAGGAAAGGGGCCATGGCCACCGCCTCCAGCCGGAGGGGCAGCGGCCGGGTGTAGTCCAGGAGGGCGCCGATGGAGCGGTCCAGGCGCTCGACCTCGGAGGCCAGGAGCTCGGCGATGCCCTGTTCGCGGCTGGCGGCGGGCAGCTTGCCGGCCAGGAAGGTGGCAAAGCCCTTGATGGAGCTTAACGGGTTGCGGACCTCGTGGGCGACGCCGGCGGCCATCCGCCCCAGGGCCGCCAGCCGGTCGTGCCGCCGCAGGCGGGCCTCCAGCTCCTTGAGCTCGCTGAGGTCATGGAGCAGGAGGACCCGGCCCATGGCCGCGCCTTCCGGGCTGACGACCGGCACCGCCGAGGCGGCCAGGAAGTGGGTCTTGCCGGTGGCGGCGGCCAGGACCAGCTCCTGGTCCAGGACCTCGCCGTTGCCGGGCGTGGCGAGCAGCGGCGCGATAGCTGCCGGCAGGATCTCCGCCGGCGCCCGGCCCCGGGCCCCGGCGGCGGACAGACCGAAGAGCCCTTCTGCCACCCGGTTGAGGGTGTTGATCCGCCCCTGGCCGTCCACCGCCACAATGCCCACCGGCAGCCGGCTGACGATGAGGGCGGTGAAGGCCTGCACCGAGGCCAGGGCCTCCTGGCTGACGCGGTAGCTCTGCACTGCCCACAGGGAGATGAGACCGCCGGCCCCCACCAGGAGCAGGGCCAGGCCCAGAAAGGCGATCTGCAGCCGATCCTCGGCCAGCACCTGGTCCAGCTCGGCAGGATCCAGCCCCACCAGCAGCTGGTAGCGGACCGGGGCTCCGGGGGGCGGCTCCAGCAGGTTGCGGCACCAGCCGCTGGCACCGGGCGCTCCGTCCAGCGGCCCGGGCGGCGGGCCCGGGCCTCCGGCCAGGGGTTGGCGCCAGCGCCGTCCCTGCCGGGGCGGCGGCCGGCGGAAGGGATCGAAGGGCGAGACCACCTCCAGAACCCGACCGGTGGCGCCGCGGCCGTCCAGCAGGTGCCAGCGCACCCCCCCCGGCCCCTCCTCCAGACTGGCCGAGTCCCGGGCCAGAACGGTGTCCAGCAGCTCGGCCGCGCTGGCGGCCACCACCTTGCCGTCCTCCCCCACCACTGCCAGGTACTCGATGTCCGGTGCCGTGGCCGCTTCGGCCATGAGATCCTGCAGGCGGTCGGCACCGCCCGGCATCCCCATCATGCCGGCCCGGGCGCCGGCGGCCACGAAATGGGCCAGGGCCTGGCCCCGGTGCACCAGGTTCGAGACCACCAGGCGCCGCTCCCGCTGGAGGTTGTGGATGGCAAAAACCGCGATGATGAGGGCGAGCAGGGCGAGGGCGGCGAGGAGCAGCCACGGGGAGACGAAAAGCAGCGAGGTCTTACGCCGGATGGGGCTTGGCCGGGGCATGGCGTTAGAGCGTCCGGCAGAAGCGGCCGTAGCCGCCCGGGTTGGTGCTGGAGGCCCAGTAGGCCCGGCCGTGGCGGAAGTCCACGAACCACTGGCCACCCGGCCGCCGGCCGTTGGCGGTGAAGATGAAGGGCTGCTGGGCAGAGAAGCAGGGATGGACATGCAGGCCGGCGGCGCTCTTTACGGGCGTCAAGAGGGACATGGCCTCGGCCAGGGAAGGCAGCCGCCAGTCGGCAAAGCCGGCCAGACGCTGGGCGTTGGCCGCCGCCAGCTGCCTGGCCATCTGGGTGGTGCCGCACAGGTCGCAGCCCCCCCGCAGCCACATGAGACCGCTGCGCTGGTCGACGATCGCCTCGCGGCAGCCGATGTCCGCCAGCAGGTTGGGGAAGGAGCCTTGCGGCTGCCGGTCGTGGTCATAGAAGCCGTACCGCCGCACCAGGGCCTCCACCTCTTCCTCGCTCAGGGCTGATGGCACCGCCGGCAGGGCGATCCGCTCCTCGGCCGGCAGGGGCGGGCCGTCCGCCGGCAGCCGGCAGCTGTCCTCCTGGGCCGCGGGCTCGGGGGCCAGCGGGGTGACCAGGCCAGCCTCGTAGCGGTCCACCAGGTGCGCGGTCAGCCAGTCCTTGAGTGCCCCGTCGACGGCGTAGCTCTGATCCTGGCTGCCGGCTCGGCCCTGGCTGGCCACACAGCGGTCGACCATGTCCTGGGGCGCGTGGATCATGGCCAGGACCCGGGCATGCTTGATGCCCCGCTCCATGAGCCGCAGCTGGGCCGGTTGCTGCCAGTTGTCGATGTAGAAGTAGTAGAACCGCTCCCGGAGGCTGCGCACCCGCTCCCGGCCACCCCAGCTTTCGAAGGTGCCGAAGGTGTCAGCCGGGGTCAGCTCCCAGTCGATGGTGGCTGTTTCCGGATGGTCAACGCCCAGTGCTGCGAAAAGGTCCATGTCCCGTCTCCCCTGGTCCTGATGCTGGTGAATGCTGCGGCCCCGCGCTGGCGCTGGTCTTTCCGGCCGGGTGGCGCGCGATGGCGTGGAATGGAGCAGACCCTCAGTATAGCCAGGCCAGCGGTCAAGGAACAGGGTGGGCCGCCGCCGGGCAGCAAGGCCGTTGTCAATCGGGCGAGGTCGTGGTAGTTAGAAACCGCCCGGGGCACTACTTCTTGTTGCCGGCGCCGGAGGGACCTTGAGGAGGATGGACCTTCATGGCTCCCCCCGAAAGGCCTGACCCGCGACTGGCCGCCAGCGGCAAGCATCCGGGCCGGGACAAGGTTGCCCTCTTCCGTCAAATGGTCGGTCTGTCGTGAGCGACGCTTCCGCATCATTCTCTCCGGAGCAGCTGCTGGCCGGCGTGCGGCGAGACAAGGCCCTGGCTCCTTACGCCTTGGCTGCGCTGCCGGCGGGCCCGGAGGAGGCGCCGGCCAGAGAAGTGGGCTGGCGGCTCTGTCCGGCCTTGGCCGAGTGCACGGCCTGCGCCAGTCGCTGCTGGCCGGCGGTGCGGGGCCTGGTGCAGGCGGCCCTGGCCACCGGCAGTACGGCCACCGGGCGCTGCCCCCTGGGTCTTCCGGCCTTTGCCGTGCCGGTGCCCGGCGGTCTGGGGCCGGCGGCGGTGGTGGCCGCCGGGGTGCGGGATCCCTTTCTCGACCGCCGGCGGGCGGACCAGATCGCCGTTGGCTTGGATCTGCGTCCAGCAGCCTTCCGGCAGCTCTTGAATCGCCTGCCGGTGGCCACCGAGCGGGGACTGGCCCGGGCCGCCAGCCGGCTTGCCGCCAGACTGGCCCAGCTGGCCCCTTCTGCCGGCACAGTCGGCAGCGCTGCTGCGGCGGCCGGCCGGCCGACGGCGGCGCTGCTGCCGGCCCTGGCAGGTCACGAGCGGCTGCCGGCCATCGTCAAGCTGTCGGCGGATATCGATCGGGCCAGCTCCCAGGCCGAGACCATGAGCCTGGTGGGGGAGGGGCTGGGCATCCTCTTCGATCTGGATGGCGTGGGCCTGGCCCTGCCGGCGGTCCCTGGCGGTCCCCTGACCCTGCACCACCTCTGGGGCCAGGGGGCTCAGGCCCTGACCCTGGGCGCCGAGATCGTCAGCCGGCTCTTCCCCAATTCCGGCTCCGGATCGGTGGCGGTGGACGAGCAACTGGCCCGGGAGATCTTCCCCGAACAGGGCCTTGCCACCGGCGTGCCGCTCCTGGTCGACCACCGGCCAACCGGCATGCTGGTCCTCACCGGCCGTCCCCTGGGCCGCCAGGAGGTCATGCTGGTGGAGCTGGTGGCCGGCCGGCTGGCCCAGCGGCTGGAGATGCTCCGGCGGGAAGCGGCCTTGCACCACCAGGGCTTGCGCCTGCAGAGCATGGTGGCGATGTTTGCCAACCTGCACTGCACCGACGACCAGCAGACGCTCTGTCACCAGGTTCTGGACATGGCCTCCGAGCTGGTGGGGGCCAGCCGCGGCTCCCTGATGCTTCTGGACCAGAAGGCCGGGGACCTGGCCATTGTCTCGGTCAAAGGCATGAATCCCAGCCTGGTGCACGGCCTGCGCATCCCGATCGGCAGCGGCATTGCCGGCCGGGTGGCGGCAGACGGCCAGCCCCTGCTGGTGGAGGACATCGAGACCGACCCCCGGCTGGCCCGGCCCGGGCGACCCCGCTTCACCAGCAAATCCTTCGTCAGCCTGCCCTTGCGCTTCCGGGATCGGACCACCGGGGTGCTCAATCTGGCGGACAAGGAGGGGCCAAGCATCTTCACCGACCTGGACTGCCAGATGCTGTCGGCCTTTGCCAGCCACGCCTCGGCCCTGATCGAGCGCAGCCGCACCCTGGCCGGCAGCCAGATCCTGGAGCACCTGTCCATCACCGACCCCCTCACCGGGGTCCACAACCGCCGTTATCTGGAGCGGCGCATGACCGAAGAGATCAGCCGTAGCCAGCGCTGCGATTCCACCCTGGCGGTGCTCATGGTGGACATCGACCATTTCAAGCGCTACAACGACCGCTGCGGGCATCTGGCCGGGGACGAGGCCCTGCGGGTGACGGCCGGGGTGCTGCGGGAATCGGTGCGGGAGATGGACGTGGTGACCCGTTACGGCGGCGAGGAGTTCTGTCTGCTCCTGCCCACCGCTGGCCGCCGGGAGGCCCTGGCGGTGGCGGAGCGGGTCCGGCAGGGGGTGGCCAGGGCCAGCCTGCCGGCCAACGGCTGCGCGGCGGCGGCCGGTCTGACGGTGAGCATCGGTGTCGCCAGCTTTCCGGAGCACGGCCGGAGCGCTACCGCCCTCCTGCAGAGCGCCGACACGGCCCTCTACCAGGCCAAGGCCCAGGGCCGCAACCGTATCGTCTTCGCCGCCGCCACTCCGGCGGCCGAAGCGGCCCCTGCGGCCCCGGAGTGGGACGCCGGACCGGCGACCTGGGGCTGAGCGGGGTCATGGAGAGCTACAAGCTCGTCTTGCCGGAGCACCTCAACCACTACGGTTATCTGTTCGGCGGCAATCTTCTCAAGTGGGTGGACGAGGTGGGCTGGATCGCCGCCAGCCTGGACTATCCCGGCTGCAACTTCGTCACCGTTGGCCTCGACCGGGTGGAATTCAGGCGCTCGGTCAAGGAAGGGTCGCTGCTGCGCTTCCTGGTGGAGCGGGAGCAGGCCGGCACCAGCGCCGCCACCTACCGGGTCACGGTCTTCAACCACGCCCTGCAACTGGGCGCCGAGGAGCCGGTCTTCTCCACCCGCATCACCTTCGTCTGCCTGGACGACTGCGGCGGCAAGCAGCCGCTGCCTCCCCCCGCCACCCCCTGAGCCTCCGCCGCCCGACCCCGTGCCCCCCCCGCCGCAGCATCTTCAGCCAGCGGCCCCCGAAGCGAAGAACGCCTGCAATCCTGCCGCTGCCGTGGCTGAGCCGGGCCAGCCGGTCATCGGCATAGGATTGGGGGCCTGCTCGGTGGCCCGCCGGAGGGCGAACGCCTTGCCCGGCCGCGTTGACAAGCCCCCGGTCGGCCCGTAGGATACGGCCATGACCGAGGTTGCCAATCCCCATGACCGCTTCGTCAAGGAGGTGCTGGGCCGGCCGGCCACCGCCCGGGCCTTCTCGCCAACTATCTGTCGCCGCCGGTGGTTGCCAGTCTGGACCTGTCTTCCCTGGACGTGGTGAAGGACAGCTTCGTCGATCCCCAGCTGGCCGAGCACCTGTCGGACCTGCGCTCTACCAGGTCAACCTGGTCGATGGCCGGCCCGGCTACCTCTCTATCCTCTTCGAGCACCGCAGCCATCCCGGCGGCTGCCCGCCTCTGGACCTGCTCCGCTACGCGGTCCAGATCTGGAGCCGGCACCGGGCGATCTCCGGCCCCGGACCGCTGCCGCCGGTGATCCCGCTCCTCTACTACCACGGCCGCCCCGTCTGGTCGCATCCCCTGACTTCGGGGAGTTGTTCGACCTGCCGGCGGCCCTGGGAGCGTACCGGCCATCCTTCCGCTACGAGATCATGGATCTGGCCCGCTGGCCGGACGAGGCGATCCGGGGCGAGGTGCTGCTCCGCAGCTTCCTTTTGATCACGAAGCACATCTTTGCCCACGACCTGGGCGACCGACTGCCAGGGGTTCTCGCCCTGATGCGCGACTTGGCCCGTTCCCAGACTGGGCTCCAATACGTCGAAACCCTGCTCCGCTACGTGGCCGCAGCCGCGCCGCAGGTGGAGGAGGAGGCCTTTCGCGCCGCCATCGATGGCGCGCTTGCCGATGGAGGGATGGACATGCCGACACTTGCCGAGCGTTGGGAGCAGCGGGGTCTGGAGCGCGGCCTTCAGCAGGGAATCCAGCAAGGACTTCAGCAAGGGATCCAGCAGGGACTTCAGCAAGGATTCCACCAGGGGAGGACCAGTACCCTGCGCCGGAGCGTCATCGAGGTTCTTGAGACCCGCTTCGAGGCCGTCCCGGAAGCCATGATCCGCAGCCTGGAGCAGATCGAGACCGAGGCGGCGCTGCAGGCCCTGCTGAAACGCGCGGTGACCATCGCCTCCCTGGCGGCGTTCCGCGACCTGGTGCGCCAGACCCTGGCGGATTGAGTGTGGACGTTGGTCGGGGGGGAGCCCTCCGGGTTTTCTGCCTGCAAGGTTTTCGTCTTGCGGTCCGGCCGCGGCATCAGGTTCGGGACTGTCCCGCCTCCCTCCTCCTGCCGCCGTGAGACCGGAGCGACAGCCGGTCGGCCTCACAAACACAGCCACCATACAACCTTTGGCCCCCTCGACAGCTGGATCCGCATGCGTCTGCGCAGCATTCTGCGCAAGCGCCGCGGAGGCCGAGGACGGGGCCGAGGGCGAGACCATCAGCGCTGGCCGAACGCCTACTTTGTGGCTCATGGGTTGTTCACCTTAACCGCAGCCCATGCGGCCGCTTGCCACAGTCCCGCTGAGGAACCCACTGACCGGAGAGCCGTACGCGGGAGATCCGCCCATACGGTTCGGAGGAAGGGGGGCCGGGAATCAACCGGCTCCTCCTACCCCTATCCGCGCCCCCCCCGTCCCCCACCCCACCCGAGATCACTCTGGCACGACTATGCTCCACAGGGGGATGCCCAGTTTTCTACGCTCAACAAGAGACTTGGGCTGCAGGCCCTTGCGGTAGATCAGTTCCATGGGGGTCTCCTCCGGGTAAACCGCTCTTGCCATCTCCAGCGCGACAAGCTCCTCTCTTTTAGCGTCGTCTATCCTGGATAGTACAGAGTAGATCTCGCTGAGTTGGAAGTGCACGCCAGCTTCGTCCAATATCAAAATCTTTTTTCGAGGTCGGGATGGCAAGCAGTGAAAATCTTCACGAAGTGACATCTTTAGTAGACGAATTGCATCGCCATATCTGGCGCTCCGAAAATGGCATTCAGCAACTATTCTAAGTATTAACGGATCCAGGATATCGCCATTTGGTTGACCATTCAATAATGTTACCGCATAATCACAAGTAATGGAGTCAGGGTCCTCGCGCACCCGTGATATAAACTCCGCGCAGACATCCGAAGTTTCGTGGCTGGAAACTGATGCAATATCATCGTTTGCTGAGGATAACTCGGGCAGATTGAACAACGCAAGAATCCAGACAAGAACAAGACGAAATATGCGCATCGCTAGCACGGTAACCTCTCTGGTCTGTTATGGCACCGTTCTGCACTCTCGAAAGACTGTGAAAATGTGATAGGAACATTGGACAGGATTGGCGAGATAGGCGTCGAGTACTGTCGGTCCTTCACATGATAGTATCCACGCCGAACAGGAGGGGGCGTTGAACTTCTCGCAAATTCCACTTGGGAACGGCATCGGCTTGTCTATTGCTACTCCGGTGCAGTAGTCAATAATATCTTCACACCACTGAGGAAGCTTCTCCAGTTTGGAGAGCAATTCGTGCTCGTCAATCCCACATGAGACGGCATCCCTTATGGCTTCCACACAGCCTGCCGTATCTAGTGCCTTCTTGAGCAGTTCCTCCGCTTTGTGCTTTGGGTTTGCGTCATTGTACATGTACGCCATCACCCCGACATTGGCGCCGTACATGAATCCGGCGAAGAAGGTGTCGCCGTTCTCATCGGAGACGACCCCGGCGATGATGCCGCCCACGATCGCCCGGC